>CBDURF010000006.1:0-38832 GCA_965369705.1 uncultured bacterium | reverse complement strand
GTAACGCTTTCAGAATGTTTCGCTTGTCCATCATCATGCCTTCTATCCTATTCATGCGGACCACCCATGAACACCTTGAGAATCTCGCCCGCGGTTTCCTGGTCGAATTTCAACCGGAACCGCAGGAACGGACCCTTGGCCGTGAAATCGGCGGCCGAGAAGTCCGCGTCGTAGAAGCCTGTGATGTTGTAGCCCAGGCTCATCCAGACGTTGGTCATCACGTTGAAGCCGAACGAGCCGCCGGTGCTGTAGTCTATCTGTTTCGCCCGCCACGAGTGCAGACCGCTGATCCTGAGACCCACGTCCATCCGCGGGCTCAGGCTCTGTCTGACCTCGCCCCCGACCAGATCGGTGAAGCTGCTGTAGCGGCGGCCGGTGATGTCGTCCTGGTTGTACTTGGCCCCGTACTGCAGGGCGATCTGCGTATTGCGGCCCGAGAAGTAGGTCAGATTCAGGTGGTTGACGATGCGCCAGCCCGACAGGTCCGTGGTCGGCGAATAGCGTTCGTCCGTTATCCAGTCCAGCCTTTCTAGGATGACCCACCCCTCGCGGTCCGGGCGCAGCGCCAGACCCAGTCGGACGTCGTAGTTCTTCCGCCTTGATCCGGCCTGCCCCTCGCTGCCCATGATCCGCGCCTTGCCCGCCAGGCCCAGTCCCGACCGGGGTTCAAGCAGCACGCTGGGTACAACGGCCCACTTGTCGTCCAGGGCCGAGTTGCGGATCTCGAACCGCGTGTTCCACTGCCAGCGTTCGGCCTTGTAGCCCACCGCCGTCGAAACCGCCGTGAATCCCGTCAGCGCGCCCGACGCCGGCGGTACGTTCTCGTTGTATCGAGGAATGTCGAAACCCTCGGTGGCTTCGCTGTGGTCCAGGCCGAAGTCCATGCTCCAGTGATCGCCGACCTTCCACAACTGACGCAGACCCAGGTTGGCGAAAGCACGCGAGCCGTTTTCGGTATACCGCCGTTCCCAGCTGCTGGAGACACGTCCCCCCGACCACGGCTTGGTCTCGAAACCGAAGCGGGCCCCACGCGTGTCACCCGAGGCGCCGTTGGTGAATTCGTAACGGGAAAGCAGGTTCAGGTTGTTGACGATTTCGTAGTCGACACCCAGGGTGGTCCGGGTGGGGTAGTCCACGTTCCGGTCCCGGCCGTCCAGGGACTGCTCGTGGTCAGCCGTGAACTTCAGTCGCCGGTTGCGGGTGCTGATCTCCCCGCCCCCGATGATCTGGGTGGAACCGTGGTCATCCAGGAGGGTGAACCTGTCGTTCACCCAGCGCCCGCCCGCGTGCGCGCTGAAGATCGAATCGCGCCATTGCAGCTTGCCGTCGATGTTCTCGCGCCGCGCCCCGTTGCTCAGGTTGTCCTGCCGCCAGGTCTGGCTCTTGAGCGTCAGGCGGGAATTCATCTTCCAGTCCAGATCCACCCCCAGCTTGCGCGTGCCCGCCTCGCTCCGGTTCTGCTGGCCCAGGCCGAAACCGACCTCGTTCTGCCGTACGTAGGCCCGTCCGCCCAGACGGCCCGCCGTGTTCTTGATCTCAGCCAGGTAGGCGTCGTGGCGACCGGTCATGTCCGTATCGGTGACGACGTACTCACCCTTCAGCTCGGTCTGCGGACCGAACCTGTAGCGCCCGTCCCAACCCAGCAGTTCGCCCTTCCCGGCGTTCTCCTCCTGGTGAATGAATGTCGTGCCCAGCTCCAGCTTGCCGCCAATTGCAGTGACCGATCCGCGCCCCCCGAAGTTGTTGTAGTCGCCGTCCCTGCTGCGGGTCTCGTAGTCGGCCACGATGAAGATCGGGTTGAGGTTCTCATCCTTGCTGGAAATGGGCTCCTTGAAGTAGAGGGAACCGTCCTCGTAATCGATGTTGTAGTCCAGGTACCGGGTCAGCTTGCGCGAGGTGATGATGATCTCGCTGCGGAACCGGTCACGGACCTCGATCGTGATCTCTTCCGAGTTGATCACCAGATCCCGGCGCGACAGGTAGTACATGCCGCTGGTGCCGTCGCCGCGGATCTCTTCCCGCAGGTAACCGTGGCCGGTCTGGTTGGCGAACAGGTTCAGGCCCAGGTGTTCGGATTTCAGCTCCGACTTGATGCCGTTGAAGTTGCGCGTGTAGCGGGCCAGCTCGTTGATCGACAGGCCCGTGTTGTAGTCGCCGAAAAGGGCGTAGAACTGCCGGCGCTCGATTTTCACGTAGAGCTTGCGCGAACTGGACGCGTCGTAGTCCTGCCGGGAACCGTCGCCGTAGAGAGTGAAGTACTGGTCCGGATCGATCTCCTGGTACAGGACGCCCGTGTCCCCGTCCCAGTCCTTGCCCGTGTCGAAGGCCAGGGTCGCCAGCCACTCGCCCTTGATGGATCCCTTCGCGTAGAAGGCTACCCGGCCATCGCTGTACCACTTGTCGTCGGGCGCGTTGCCCCCCAGGGGTTCCATGTTCCCGTTCAGGGTGTTGTAACCCACGGTGCCTTCGGCCAGGCCGACCAGGATCCAGTCGCGCGTGCCGGGCTCCAGCCAGGTGCGGATTTCCTGCTGATGGTCCTGGAAGTGGAAGTGCAGGACGGTCTCGCCGGTCTTGGTGGTCGACTGCAACTGGATGTATGCCACGCCATCGGACCCCACCACGTAGCTTGGCCGCTGCCGCCGCATGCCCGTCAGGGGATCCTTCTGGAAATCCTCGAATTCCTGCTGGGCCATGTGGGGCGCGTCCACCGAGAACTCGCCGATGATGCCCTCGCGCGCTGGTTGACCCTCGCGATCGGTCAGGCGCACGGCGATCACCGGTAGGCTCCTGCCGTCGGCGACCAGGGTCGAGTTGTCGGGCAGCAGGGTGGCAAGCACGGGTGGGCTGGCATAGTGGACCGACCGCGCTTTGCGCCAAAGTTCCTTGCCCGCTGCATCGCGCCCGATGGCGACGAAGAGGTTCTCCCCTTCCTTCAGGTCAATGCCCGTCCAGATGCTCACCGCCACGGTCCCGTCACCACTCAGCTTGACGCCTTCGAAGTTCACCGCCTCGACGGGCCGGCCGTCTTTCATCAGGTCGATGTGCTTCGCCGCACTGTGTTGGACGGCAATCTTCACGCTCGGAATCGACGGGCGGTATTCCTTCGGCGGCCACACCCAGTCGTCCACAGGCTCCGCTGCCTCCAGCCAGGCCGTGTCGATGTCCGGCATCACCGGCGGCGGTGCGGGTTTCGGCTTGGAATCCTCCGCGCGACGCCTGGCCTCACTGGCGGTGATGCCCACCGTGGGCGCCGTCACCCTCATGACATTGGTCACCGTTTCGGTGCTGGCCTGGTTGAACTTCTCGGCCGTGACCACGCGCAGTTCCACCCGCCGGTTGAGCTGACGGCCCTCCCGGGAACTATTCGCCGCCACCGGTTGGTCGGGACCTTGACCCACCAAGGTGATTTGCCGTTCCTCAAGACCCAGGGCGGTGCCCAGGTACTGCCCGATGGCCCGGGCACGGGCCATGGACAGGACGTAGTTGCTGGCCCAGGTCTTCTGACCACGCGGACTGATGGGCACGTTATCCGAATGACCGGTCACGTGCATGTGCAGCACCTGTCTTGTTTTCAGCAGATCCGCCAGTTGGTTGAGTTCCTGGTAGTATTCCTCATGGACATCGGCGCTGAAGGTCTTGAAACGGGGACGCAGCACCACGTCCGGCTTCAGGGTCAGCATCTCGTCCAGTTGCAGACCCACCGTGGTGGTGACCGGATCGGTGCGCCCGGTTTCCCCGTTGGGCATTGTATAGGCGAGCTGGGCGCCGACCGGCAGATCACGGCTTTCACCCAGATGGGTCAGTTTGGATTCGAAGCGCAGGACCAGGGTCGAATCGGGAACGGCATCACCCAATCTGTAGATCAGAAAGTTGTCCTGGATCTCGGGATCGCCGAACACCTCACCGCTCAGTCTGGTGCTGCCCGGCCGGTAGGAGACTCCGTCGGGCAGGATCACCGTCAGGCCCAGGTTTTCCAGTTCGACGGCGCCGTCGGTGATTTCCAGACGGCACCCGAGGACCGTGCCCATCCGTGAGGTCGCCAACTGCAGGGCCACCTCCCCCGCGGGGATCGGTTCGGGGATGTAGCGAAGGTTGAAATCCGCCCGCCACAGGGTTCCGCCCTGGATATCGACGAAACGGGAATAGGGCCGTCCGGCCGAACGGGTGTCGTCGATGCAGGCCAGAGGTTGGTGGCGATCGGGGAGGGTGGCGACATCGACCTGTACCACGTGGGCGCCCGCCGGAACGCCTTCGAAATGATAACGTCCGCCGTCGTCGGTCACGCTGAAGGTGCCGTCTTCGAGGAAGATCCTAACGCCGGGCACCCCGACCCGTTCATCATCGCGGGACAGTTCGCAGTCTCCCACGACCACCCGGCCGGTGATGAAGCCGGTGTCCCGGAAGAAGACGTCGCGTACAAGTGTCCTGACCACGGCCTGGCCCGAAGCCACCCCGCCTTCGGCGTTGGCCCAGGCGGTGCTGACGGCCTCACCGGATCTGGCGCCCGCGGCCACCTCGACCACGTACTGAATACCAACGACCCCGGACATGGGCACATCGCCAAGATTGAAGATCAGGGTCCGGCCGTCGGCGGCCACCACAGGCTCCAGGGAACCGCCCTCATCCGTAGTTGCCGAACCCTGCTGGTAGGCAAATCCCGGCGGCAGTTCATCGGTGATCACCGTCCGCAGCGCCATCCCCGCCCCGCGGTTCTGCAGGCGCAGGGTGTACTGGAGGAAATCCCCTTGGCTTACCAGTTCGCGACCGGCCGTCTTGGTCAATGCCAGCTGATCCGAAGTCGGGATCGGATCCACGGGTAGATCCACGTTCAGGGACGGCCCCGGATTCACCGGGAACGGCTCACCCCGGGAACCCGGTTCGGCGATGGCGAACGGCGCACCCGGCAAAAGCTGCAGATCCGCCGTCGGAACCGTGGAAGGAGAGGTGTAGGCCAGCGGGCCTTCGATAGCCAACCGGTAGTTGCCGGCCACCACGAAGGGGAATCGGTAACCGCCAGGAGGGAAATCGTACTGATGGCCACCGCTGTCGACGGCCGTGCCCCCGGACATCACTGTCGAAGGAAAGACACTGGCTCCGTCGTCGCCGAACACGACGGCGGGCAGGCCGGTATTCATATCCACCAGTGTGATGGACGCCCCGTCGACCATTTGGCCCGTGACGCTGTCGAACACCTTGCCCGTGGGGTCGATCAGGGCCGACACCATAACGCTGTCCGTGGGATCAAAGGTGTCCACGTAGGATGCCTCGGCGGTGCGGTCGGCCTCCACGGTGAGCATCGGGTCCAGGGCCTGCGGGGCGACCCCGCCCTCGGTCTGGACGTAACCGACAAAATCGCCGGTATCCGGTCCCGTCTCGGTCAGCTGCAGCAGGATGACGTCGCCGCCCGGCACCACTCCCAAGGTGAGGATGACCGTTTCCCGCGCGGTCGGATCCCGGTTCTGATCGAAATCCGTCACACGGATGAACACCGGTTCACCCTGATGGATAAGGGTTCGCAAGGTCAGAGGCAGAGGTTGATTCAGGTCGAGCGGCTGGATCCTCCCCGGCGGTACCGGCGGGGGCAGCAGGTTGAACACGCCCGCGGCCGTACCGTCGGTGCTGTAGAAAGTCGACGCCACGTTGATCATCTCGGCGTCGGGACGGGCCGGCGCATACTGGAGGAGTTCGATGGCCGCCGACGTCCGCAGTTCGACCGTAACGATGGTCACCTGGTTGGACACCGTGGAAAGGTTGGTCGTGCCGCCCACGGCATAACGTGCCACGGCGGAATTGTCGATGACGGTCCCAGGTGGAGTCTGGGCCAGGACCGGCGCGGCGGCGAATCCCGCCCCGCCAACGAAAAGCCACAAGGCGACTGCCAGGGTTCTGAACAGACGGGCGCCCGGACGTGTCTGACAGACACCTCCGGGACGCCCGAACCTGTTCGTGTTGCTAAACCAAATTGCCACTGGCAACCCGCCCGGATGACTCCGAAACCAGGATCCGATCTAGTCGATCAGGACCGAGAAGTTCTCCTGGGCGGTCGCGGCGCCGGCCACGGTCGCGTAGACCACCCGGACACCTGTAACCGCAGGGTCTGTGCCATTGGCGCCGGCCACCGGAGCATAGGTCCAGGTCGTCCCACCGTCATTGGAGTAGGAAACCACCGAGCCGGCGGCCGGAACCGTGGTGACCGATCCCACCAGGAACGAGCTGTTGGCCGGGATCGAATCAATGACCTGGACATTGTCGGCCTGCACGGTGCCGTTGTTGGTCACCAGGACCTGATAACCGACCGTCGCGCCGGGGATGGCCTTCGGGTTCACGCCCAGGTTGAAGGGATCGCTGATGACGTTGGTCGTCTTCACGGCAGACAGGTCGGCGGTGACGACCTTGTAACCGTCCTTGCTCGAGAACCGACCGTCGCGGGCGCCGTCGGCCGTGCCGGCCAGGTCGGCGAACACGATCTGGACCAGGGTCGGGTCGTCGGCGGAACCGGAATCATCGGCGAGGATGTCCGCGCCCTGGGCGCCGAGCGAACCGCCGATGGCGGTCTGGGCGACCAGGTCGTAGGAAGCGACATCATCGTTGATCTGGACCAACGGAATATCCGCCACCACGAACACCGTGATCGTGCCGCCTATGGCCAACTCGTCGATGTAGAGGTCGGTGTCCGCTGCGGTGTAGACGTTGTCGCCGTCGGAATCGACATAGACGTTCACGCCCGTCGCGTCGAAGGTCTCAGTCTCACCGAACGCGCCGGTGGCTGAATTCAGGGCGGACAGGGTGTAATCCTGCAGCGTGTTGCCGTTGTTGGTCACGCTGTAGGTCAACACCTGGGCGAAAGTGCCCGGGATCACCGACACGATGGCCGCGTCGATCGTGGTGACGGTCAGATCGATCTTGTTGTCCACCAGGAAGCTGGCGGTGTTGCTGACGACCTGGGCCTGCTGCGTGCCGCCGACGAAGTAGTCGAGGGTCGCGGTGTTGCCGATGCTGGTGCCCGAGGGCGTGTTCTGGGCCAGGGCGACCGAGGACAGACCGAACACCAGGGCGCCGGCCAACATGATCACGAACAGGTTTTTCTTGCTACGGTTAGACATTTCGAGCCTCCTTGCCAAAATGGCTTTGGTTTACTGCAACTGTGCCCGGAAGGACACACTTCCTTCGGCGCCCGGCTCCAGGGAATCCTGGAAGGTCCAGCGCACGTGGGTGAAATCGGACGACTTGGCAGGGCGCGGTTGGCCCTTGGCATCCTTGACGGTCAGGTTCCGAGGCGAGTCGTAGCGTGACCCGCCGTCAGCGGACATGCTGACGGAGGCCGCGCGGGGACTGTCCTCCACCTTGGTGAAGACCATGTGGTCGGGAATGGGATTGGTGATCACGACGTCGGACGCGGGTTCCGTCCCGCGGTTGACGAAGTTGATCGTGTAGATGACCTCGTCGCCGGGCACGACCTTGCCGGCCGGTACTCGGATGGTCACTTCCTGACCCGTCTCATCGGTCGTGGTGATTTCCATCATGGCCACGGTGTTCAGCTCGACGGACGCGGACGCGGCGCCGGCTAGAAACAAGACCAGGATGGTGACGATGATCGCTCTGTTCATTTCTTCTTCCTCCTCGTTGGTTCAATCAATCGTGACGGTGAAGATGATCGTTTGACCGGGCCCGCCGACGGCGACATCACCGAGAGAAACGGTGATCGCGCCGGGTGTGGTGCCCCCCATGTCGCCCGGATCGCCGTCCACGGCGTCGGTGACGGGGGTGTCGTTCAGCATCAGGGTGCCCGGGTTGTAGGTTGTGTTCAGGGGAATGGCGTCGCTGATCACGACGTCGTTGGTAGCGCCCGTGCCTGTGGCGATCACGGACAGTTCGTAGGTTATTGTCGCGCCGGCCACCGGCTGCGATCCCCCGAAGGGATCGATGACCACGGCCGATTTGAGAATGGCCACCTGCGCAGACAAGGCCACGATACGGTAGGAGCCTTGACTGTCACCCCGGCCCCCGTTCGCGCCCACGACCGCGTCGAGTCCGTTCTCGCCCGCGCCGGTGATGACCGTGCCCGGCGCGCCGGTCCCCGTGTTGGAGGCGGCGCTCAGCATGCTGGCCCCCAGCTGGTTCACGGTGGCGTTCGATGGAATGTCGTTCAACAGGAAGAGCAGGGTGAACGCGTCGGCGGCCAGTTGGGGATCGTTGCCCCCGGGAATGTAGAGCTCGTCGATGCCCGGATCCAACCGGCCGTTGCCGTTGGTGTCCAGGTGGATGTTCGTCAGGACCGGATCGAAGTCGTCGCCGCCGAGCGTGCTCTGCCCGGTAAGGGTGAAGGTGTCGCTGCCGTTGCCGATGTTGGTCAGCCGGAAGGCCAGCGCCTGGCCCACCGTGCCGGGCTGGACTTCGACCGGCGCGGCATCCTGCCACACCAGGCTGAGATCGAGCACCTCGGCCACGGAAGTGGTCACCGTGTTGCTGAGCGTGGTGTAATCCGTGCCGGTGATGGTGTAATCGATGGTCGCCTGGCTGGTGATGTCCGTGCCGGCCGGCGTGCCGCCCGCAAAGGCGCACGTCACTCCGGACAGGCTGAACACCGCCACCAGAAACAGGCGAGATACCAATCTCACGAAATCGGATCCTTCCTTGAAACGCGCGCCGGTCCTTCGGCGCGTAACCCATTAGTAGCTCTCTATTTTTCGGGTTTTTTGAGGGTTGCTTTAGGGGGTTGTGCCCCTCAGGGGGATTTTGGAACTATAATGTTGACAAATAATTAACTGTTTGTCTTGTTTTTTGTGTTTTGGTATCAACCTGACAGGTCCCAGGAAAGAAAAAACCGAGGTCAACGAACCGATACGGAACTGCGGACCGGCTTTGACGCGGAAGCGAAACAGGAGTAAGCTGCCCAAGCCCAATTTCCCATATGGAAATCCCCTTGCATACCGGACCCTGATGGCCGCCAGAGCTGGAAATCAATTCAAGGGAGTTCAAAAATGATTAAATCCGGAATCATACTTCTGTTGTTGATCTTTTTGATATTTCCGCCAACCAGCCATGCCGGAAACAACATTCCCATTGAAGATGATTACGAAAACCCCACCAGTGATTGGCGCTTCATCGTCAGTCCCTACGCATGGCTGGCCGGCCAGGCTACGGATGTCGGGGGAGAAAAGATCAGGCAGTCATTCAATGACGTCTCCTCCCTGGCCAATTTCGGCTTTCAACTCAATACCCTGGTCATGTACAAAAAATGGATTTTCCTTGCCGACGGGACATACGCGGACCTGGGCTCGAATACTGAACAGGGACTTTTGATGATCGACCTGAACATCAAGCAATACATTCTCGACTTGAAATTGGGCTATCTGGTCCATTCCGCTCTAGAGAGGGATGAGGTCGAGAGTGTTATCAGGGGTTGGGCCCTGGAGGCAAACGCGGGAGCAAAATACTGGCGGAATGACGTCATGTTCGGTTACAAAATTGAAATCGGCAGTCCTCCTTACGTGGAAGGCGGATTCACCGAACCCCAGGCCTGGTGGGATCTCATGGTCGGCCTCAAGGCAAGATTCATTTTAAGCAGGTCCGTCCTGCTGGGCATATCCGCCAATGGGGGTGGGTTCGGTATAGGTAATTCATCAAAATTTTCTTATGACTTTACCTATGTGAATACATTCAAGGTCTCGAAACTGATCTCCATAACGGCTGGATATCGGACCTTCCGATATAAGCGCGAAGAAGGAGAAGGGGACGACATACTGGAAACCAAGGTTTCTGCTTTCGGGCCTTTGTTGGGAGTCTCATTCGTTTTCTAGAATTAAAAACCGTGGGTAGTTTCACACGGGCCGGCCTGCTGCTGGCTTGCGGCCTGGTCATGTTCCTGATCCTGCAGGCCGTGAACACCGCCTGCGAGTCGGACGGAAACGACCTGACAAGCTACTGCCTGTCGTCCCACGCCCTGTTGCAGGGCGGCAACCCCTACGCGACAGGGTCCCCCTTCCCCTACGTCTATCCTTTGTTCCTCGCCTTGATCATCGCACCGTTGGCGATCCTGCCCTGCACCGTGACCACCTTGATCTGGGCTTTGGTCGGACTGGCCGCCCTGGTCGGGACGCTGGCGATCATCCGCCACCACGCGCCGGCTCGGCTGCCGGTCGCCCTGCTGCTGGGTCTCTGCCTCGTCTACTTCGACGTCATCCAGAACAACGTCGTCAACGGCCAGGTCAATTTCCTGGTGCTCTACCTGTGCGTGCTGGGCTTCCAATTCAGCCGCAAGGACCGCGACGCCCCGGCGGCTCTGGCCATCGGCGCAGCCGCGGCCATCAAACTCACGCCCCTGATCATGCTGTGCTACCTGGCGGCCCGGCGGCGGTGGCTCGCGCTGGGGGGAACGGTCCTGGTGTTCCTGTTGCTCTGCCTGTTGCCCGGGGTGGTGCCGGGAGTCGACCTGGGGGGCCTGTATGGGGAATACGGCCGGGAATTCCTGGCTGCGAAACTGGCGGGCGGAACGGTGCGTCCGGACCACGTGGACTTCAGTCTGGCGGGGATCCTAATCCGGGCCGGCCTGCCCCTGAACACGGTGGCCACTGCCGTGTTCCTCCTGCTGGTGCCGGGGGCGATCCTGCTGTGGGATCGCCGGTCCCTGCGCCGGGAAGGCGCCACCGACCGGGACCGGCACGATCTGCGCGCCTTCTCCCTGTACATGCTGGCGCCCTTGTTCGTGGTGCCGATTTCCGAAGTCCACCATCTCGTCTTTGCCCTGCCGGCGTATTCCTGCCTCGCCGCGCTGGCCAGGGCGTCGGGTGCGCGAAGCTATTGGCTCCTGCCGGCTGCGTCGCTGGCGGTCTACCTGGCCGCGTCCCTGGTCTGGCGGGAGGGGCCTCTGTATTTCGTTTCCCTCGCCCTGTTGTGCGCCGGGGTTCCAAGGGCGCGCTGATCAGGCCTTTCCCCGGCGAACGACCACTACATCCCCGGCAGCGCCGGCTCGACGATGTACTCGGCAGGCAGCTCGCCGGTGAGCGCTTTCATGAAGACCACCATGTCGGTAACTTGTTGGTCGGTCACGGTTTTACCGAGTTGGTGCTTGGCCATGATACGCACGACCTCTTCGAGGGACTCGATGGAACCGTCGTGCAGGTAGGGGCCGGTCTCCCCAACAATGCGCAGGGCCGGCACCTTGAAGAAGTATTCCTCGGCCTTATTGCCGGTGATCTCGGAGCGCCCCTTGTCCTCCATCGGGTAGGCCTCCACCAGGCCCATCTTCTGGTACAGGGAACCGCCCAGGTTGGGGCCCATGTGGCAGGTGGTGCAGCCGATCTCGATGAAGGTGTCGACGCCGCGGCGCTCCTGTACGGTGAGGGCGTTGCCGTCACCCATCAACCAGCGGTCCCAGTTGCCGCGCGTGACCAGTTTGCGTTCGAAGGCGCCGATGGCCATGGCCACGTTGTCGAAGGTGACCGGCTCTTCTTCATCGGGGAAGGCGGCCACGAACAGCGGACGGTACTCGGGGATTCCCCGCAATACTTCCTCGACCGCCTCGGCCGTAGGCATGCCGTGCTCCACCGGGTTGAGAATCGGACCCTTGGCCTGCGCCTCGACCGTGGGCTCGCGGCCGTCCCAGAACTGGGCCACATGCAGGGCGGCGTTGTAGACGGTTGGACTGTTGCGTACGCCGAAGGTGCCGTCGTGGCCGGGCGAGGTGGCCAAACCGTCAACGCCGAACTCGTCCAGGGCGTGACAGCTGTTGCAGGAAATGTCATCGCTGACCGACATGCGGGACTCGAAATAGAGCATGCGGCCGAGGGTGATCTTGGCGTCGGTCAGGGGGTTGTCGGACGACTCCATCACTCGCGGCATCTCACCAAAGAGGTTCTTGTGCTGGTCGGTGGGTGGTCCGGCGGCCGCCGTATCGTCGGGCTCACCGCCGCCGCAGCCTGCAAGGACGAGGAGGGGCAGGACCGCAAGGACGAGCATCGACTTGATCATGTTGTTCATGACGCACCTTTTCTCCAGGTTTGAGTCGGATTTCAGTTTGGATCGAAATCATGTTAGTTGCGGATGTCTGCAACTTCAACCCAGAAATTCAATAGGCATTCGGAACCTGGGGTGCGAAACGGCTACAGGTCTCGAATCGCCCATGTCGTACAACCGTAATGGCCGGTCTCACCCAGGGGAGCCTCGAGGTATCTGAATCCGTACTTTTCGAACAGATGCCGGGCGTGATACATGTTGTCCAGTGTCTCCAGATAGATCCGTCTATAACCCATTTCACGGGCGACCTCTTGACAGCGATCCATGAGCTTGCGTCCCAGTCCGATGCCGCGCCCGGCAGGCAGCACGTACATCTTGCGCAACTCGCAGACGTCATCAGCGTCGCAGTCGTCCAGGAAGGCGATGCCCGCCCCTCCCAGCAACGCCTTTCCCTTGATCGCCACGAAGTATGCGGATCGCTCGCCCCGATACGCCTCATACATCCCATCAACCTCGGCGTCCCTGATGGACATGCCGTTTCCCACGGCGCTGAATTCCGACATGACCTGGCGTATGACTGCGCTCAACGCTTCGTCGTCGTCCGGAAGGATGGATCTGATCTCGATCTCGGCGAGCTTGTTGCTGCGAGTCAGGGCCTGGGCATAGAGGCTCATGCCCTGGATCACGATGGCCTGATCCGAGGGGTTCAGCATTTCGAGAGCGGCCCGAGTCTGCTTGTCGGCGACGGCATGGATTTCCCGGACCTTGCTCTTGCCGGCGGGCGTCAGTTGCAGCTGACGTCGCCGACCATCAGCGGAATCCGCGAACACCTGAACGAACCCCTGATTGATCATGGACCGAATCGTCCGGCTTGTGGATGAGATGTCCTGGATGAGGATGCCCGCAAGTTCACCCACGGTCACGCGTCTCCGTATGTCCAGTTCCACCAGGACATGGCATTGGGAATGGGTGCAACCGGTTTCACTATAGCGGGATTCGAGAAAGCCGAGCTGACGCACTGCCTGGCGAGAGGCTTCGCGTAGCTGGGCGATTGCAGCCTGCAGATCTTCCATGGTGGTCCGCTTTCCGGGGTTCCGGCATCGAGTGGGCTCGGTTCGCCGCATTACCGTATTTGACATGTGCCGATTGCCTTCCGTTTCCTACCCTACCATGGACACATTGCGCAGTTAACCCGAAAAAAGAAAGGAACCCCGTGGGCGAGAACCGGGGTTCCTTGAGGGCCGTTTCACAACCGGTGAAAACCGGCCGGGTGACCCGGGGAAATCTCGAAAATCATCTGAAGAGCGCCTTGACACCGCCCCATGACTTGTTCTCGTTGGCGACGGGATCATTGCAGTTGAGCCCGTCATGGGTGTACGTCAGAGTGTAGGTACCCTCACTCGTCGAGACGTAACCATCGACGATGAGGTAGTAGACCATCGGCGATCCGACATGGGTCCACTCGATATGGTCCACCGCGCCGGCATCGCTGCCTGCCACGCAGCTATCCATGTCCTGGCAATCGGTTACCAGATAGAGGCACTGATCCCAGTAGCCGTCGCGCTCGAGATCCACCACCAGGGTGGCGCCGTCGGACAAGCCCACCTCGTAGACCACGTCCGGGCCCTCGGACTGACCGTAGCCGGTGCAGCTCGAGGCGGCGGTGGCGACGTCGTAGTCATTGGCATAACCCACGGTCGTGCCCGTGATGACACGGCCAGCGGCAGGCTCCAGGCAAACACCATCATTGCAGTCCTCGGCGCCCTGCAGTTCGACCGGGGGCTGAGGTCCCGCTTCGCAGGTGATCGAGAGCGTGTAGTCCCCCTCGTCATCGGCGCTATAGCCATCGACGACGACGTAGTAGGTGGTATTGGCGGCCAAGGAAATGATGATTTCCTCGTCACCGTAACCGTCGCTGCCGGCCAGGCACTGGTCTTCATCGCAGCCGTTGAGCAGGAACAATCCGAGATCGTCGGCGTTGTCAGCCGGCAGCAAGTAGATCGTCACCTCGTAATCAGCGTCCAGGGTCAGTTCGTAAGCGACTTCGCCGGCCGCAAAACCCCAACTCAGGCAGCTGTAGTACTCTACGACGCTGGGTGCGCCGACATTGGTGCCGTCGACCACGGAGCCACAGGTGATCTGAGCGGCGCCGGTACAATCAAAGATGGCCTTGTTGAAACCAGAGCAGTAATCCACCTTCTGGACCACTTCGTTGGGATGAGCCAGGGCCAAACTCGCCGCAAGGGCGATGATCCCTATCACCAAGGTCAGTTTTGTTATCAAGCGCATTATTTCCCCTCCAGGTAAGTGGTTAATTGCAGTTCAAGTGTTGTGAATTGACGAATGATGTCCTGGCGGCAATAAACCCCCTTCCAGTCCTGACATCGACATACTTGGACACTACCATAATTACATGTCCAACGTCAATCATTTTATTGTCACCTGACATGTGTTTGACAGACAAGAACAAATATGGGATAATTTCCTTGGAACTGGATATGGTATATTCCGCACACCGTCCCTCAAAAGAAAGACCAAGACAACATGTCATCAGATGGATTGGCAACTCGGCGACCGAATCTACGACTGTTCGTTTTCCTCATCCTGTTACTGTCATGGGGCGTTGCTTTCGCCGAAACGTCCCTCGTCGGCGACTCCCAGCGCTATTCGGCTACGGAGAGAAACAACGCAAGATTGATGGTCAAGGACGGCGCCGGCACGCTGCATGTCGTCTATTACGACAACGGGATCATCCACTCCTTCTCGAACGACGGCGCCCGTACGTGGTCCTTCCCCCTGCGGATTACCGATATCGGCAGAAACCCGGCGATCGCGGTGGGCGACGACGATGAACTCCACCTTGTCTATAAGCGTGGAGGCACGACCGCCTACGACATCGTCCACCGTTCGTACGACGGAACGTGGAGCGAGGAAACTATCGTCTACAACAGCCCGCAAGTGCCGGTATCGCGACCCGCGCTGGCCTTGGACTCGTCGGGTGACCTGCACTGCGTCTGGCAGAGGTCCGGCTATGGTGCGGTGCCCAACTCCGAGGTCTGGTACCGCAAGCGCACGGCGGGCAGCTGGGGCGCCGCCATGGACGTCAGTAACACCTACGGCTCATCAGAGTACCCCACACTGGCGATCGGCTCCGACGACAACGTCCACGTCTTCTGGAAGGATTCAGGCGAGGACATCGACAATCCCAAGATGGTGCTCTACCGGAAATACACCGTGGGATCGGGATGGGACACCAGCTACACTAACGTGAGCAACACCATCGGCAACGACAGCAGCGCCACCATGGACCCCTGCGCGGTCGTCGACTCGCTGAACGACGTGCATCTGGTCTGGAAGGATTACCAGCCGGGCAACAGGGAGATCTTCTACAAGAAATGCACCGCCGGCGTATGGGACGAAACACCACTCAACCTGAGCGAAACCGTCAACGCTTCGGATACGCCGCACCTCAGTGTCGATGACGACGACAACCTCACGGTGGCGTGGGCGGAGAAGACGGATGGCATCTACTACGACGTGATCGTCCGCGAATATTCCATATCGGACGGTATCTGGTCCACGGCAACCAACATCAGCAACACCCCGGGCAGCGACTCCCGTTTCCCGAACATGCCCGCCGTTGCCGAACCGGGTCCCGTCTGCATCTGGACCGAGGGCGAGGGTTATCCGTACGACGTCGTCTGTTGGTTCGAAGACACGACGAGCGCAGTGGACGACACGAAGATTCCCGGGTCATCGGCGAAGGCGAGACTGCTTCCCAACCACCCAAACCCCTTCAACCCGTCCACGACGGTCTCCTTCGAGCTGTCGAGCGACGCAATGGTGTCGCTTGTGGTCCACGACGCGCGCGGCCACCTGATCAAGACGTTGATCGCCGGGCCGCGCACGGCCGGCGTGCACGGCGCGATCTGGCGCGGCGGGGACGACGAAGGCAGGGCGATGAGCAGCGGCGTCTACTTCTCTTGCCTGACCGTGGAGGGGATACGCGATGTCCGTAAGATGATTCTTATTCGCTGATTCGCTCCTCGCTACGGAACTCGCCGAGCGATGATGCCGAAAGACCACCAGTTGAGCCGTTCGCAGTAACTGACCTCCCACCCAGATGCTAGAAGCAGCTGCCGAAGCTGAGTGCCTGTAAAGAAGTAGCAGTCACCTTCGTGAGGATGAACACGCAGACACAGATTGAACAGCTCCCTCATGAGGGGAAAGAAGCATGCATCGGCGATGATCAACTTCCCCCCGGGACATAGCACCCGCTCGACCTCCCGGAGCGCAGCTTCAGGATGGCAGAAGTGGTGGACCACCCCGGTCAGCACCACTGCATCGAACGTGTCGGCGGCCCAAGGCAATGATGTCTCCGCGTCGGCACTGCGAAGATCCGACTCGACGTCAAACGTCGCCAGCTTCCTGCGTGCCACATCCAGGATGCGTGGCGCCAGGTCACAGCCGGCAAGCTCCCGCGCGCCGGCCTCAGCCAAGCGCTCCAACAGTCGACCAGTCGCGCAACCGACATCCAGAATCGCCGATGAGGCGACATCCTGGCCGAGCGCGTCGAGCACAAATTCATCCATCGTCCATATCCGGAGTAGGCGAATAGCAATCGACGTATCATATCGATGGGGCAGCTTCTCGTTGTATGCTCTGAAGCTGCTCTCCTTGTACCGATCCCGCTGATTTGCCTTATGTTCTTCCAGTCCAGTTCACCTCTTCCGAAGCCGAGGAAACCACATCGGCACTTCCCTCATGTATTTCTCATAATCCGCGCCGAAGCGCGCAAGAAGCAGTCTTTCCTCGTGTCGCGAGATGTAATGCAGGAATCCGATCGCAACGACCCACACAACTGCGGCAGCCAGTGATATGCTCAACGTCAGAAGACCGAGATAAAGCAGGATCTCGCTCAGATATACTGGATGGCGAACGACGCCGAACACGCTCTTCCTGATCACGCCGGGTCTCTCTCTCACCTCACCGAACACGATGGACAGACTCGTTTTCACCAGGTAGCTGGAAAGAACCAACAAAACGACTCCAAAAGGAATTCTAGCTTCAAGTGGAATGTACGGATTGAGAAAAGTCGTGTACTTGAAAATGAATGTGTCGGTAATCCAGGTCCCCGTAAACAGGACGGCCAGCACTATCTGTCCGATATCGCCAACTGCATGCTCGCCGGCCAGATCGTCCCGCTGCTCTTGTGTTCTCTTTTTTGTATGTTTGTGCGCCATGTCATTTCCTTTTCCGCCTCGTGTTTCCTCAGGAAATGCGCGCTGACGGGCCGATCTTTCGAAGGATCCCCGCTAGCCTGTGCCGTTCTCGCACCCGCTTTTCACCGAAGAAGTAAAGCCCGACAAGAAAGAGACCGGAAACGAATCCCGGGATCAACACGCTGAGGACGGTACGATCGTTCAGACGCCCTACCGTGACAACCGCGGCGCATACGATAAGAGCCCCTCCTGCTACGAGCGCAATATTGCAGAGCATGTTGTCGAGACTGCGCCGAGAGGAATCCCAAGTGAGCAAGTCGTTCAGGTACTTGCGCTCGGATTGACTGAGAGAACTACTCATGACATGCCTCTCTTGGTGTTCACCCTGTCAAACATTGTCGGCCGACAGGCCCTCTGTCCGCCAAAATAACGGTGTGGGTCTCACATGGCCACGGCAGCGGGGGAAATTGATCTGGTCGGAATTATTGCTCCGCCCATTGCCGGTCCGGAAAAATCGAATATATTCATGATACAGCCAGCCGGGAATGGAATATACACGGACCCGTTCCGGAACCTGGAGGTGCATGAAAGGCGCACCCCAGGGCGGCTTATCCAGCTCTGTTCCTCGCTTCTTCTGCCGCGTTCCGGTGCAATCGTATCTCCAGGGCCTCCTCAAACTCCCGGGTGCTGATTTTCGCCCACGTTTTCTTTCGGTGAAGGGAGAATGGGATGTGGACTCGGAATTTTTCACGTCTGGATTTCCAGCTGGCCTATCTCGTGATGTTGACTCGCAGTGGGCTGAAGCCGCTCAGCCGGTGGGAAGGGCGTCTCGGCGACGAGGCCGATGATTTTATCCGGTCCAGCGGACTCGTTCTCGACACGGTGACCCGACGCACGCGGATCGGCCGGAAATGCGTCGAGACGATTTTTGGCCGCGACGGCCGCCGCACCGATCTGTACCGGAGACGTTTCACCGGCACTGCCTTCAGGCACACACCGGACAGGGTTCGACTGGAGGGCCAACTCTTCGGCTATCCTTCCTGCTGCGTCGATTCCTTCGTCCGTAATCCATACGTTCACAACGGATTGCACTCCCGAGACCAGGAGATCCTCTTCCACTGGGCCTGTCAGGATTGCGTGACCACTCCGGGACTGCTGCGCGAGTACCGCCTGGTTCACAACGAGTGCCTGCGGCTCTTCGGTTCGCAAGCGGAACCGTCCCGCCAACTCTCCTGTCGCCTGTGGAACACCACCGGAAAGGTCGCGGCCTCGCTGGCCCTGGTGCTGGGCGCGGCGGGAATGGCCGCCGCGGGCGATCCACACCAGCTCCCGGTCGCCGACGATCCGGACCAGGATTTCCTGTCCTTTGCCGAGGAAGTGATCCGGGGGACGGATTGGTGGAATCCGGACACTGATCAGGATACCGTGCCTGACGGCGTCCAGACGGCGTTGATCCTGAGGCAGCTGATCGATTCCCCACCGCCGGGAGTCTTGGTCACGGACCACATGATGTTTGGAGTCGAGACATGCAACATCTGCAGCGAGGCCGTGAACATGGGTTACGTTCTGGTCACGCATCCGCAGCGCGGGCTCTCGGTTGCCGTGCCCTACATCGCCTTGCACTACATGGAGCACGGAAGTCTCTCGTTCGATGGCACCATTCACGCTGGTCGCACCGATCTCGATACCCTCAAGCAGATCCTCTTTCCGTCCGATTCAGCGCACTTGCTCCCCTGGCATGAGCCCGACCCGGACACCGACGGCCTCGTGTCCGTGGAGGAGCTGCTCCTCGGCACTGATGCCGGGAATCCCGATACGGACGGGGACTCGCTCGATGACGGCCCGCAGGTAGCCGAGGATCTCGTATCTCTCATCGCCGCCTTGCCCCGCGAGGTGATGCCTGACCGCCCCTATCTGCAGGAGTGGCAAATGGACGGCATCGAGCAGTGTGAGGTTTGCGGCATCACGCTGGACATGGGCTTTGTGGAACTGGTGAATCCCATCGAACAGATTTCGGCATACGTTCCTTACGTCGCGTTGCATACGCTGGCCCACGGAGGCTTCGTTTACGACGGTAGTTACAACGAAGGACGTCTCCTGCCGACGGTCCTCCACACTGTACTGACCGGGAACGGCACCTCGCACTGGCTGCCGGTTGCCGGCGATGCTGATGGCGACGGTATGTTGGCCCAGGAAGAGATCGGCTTCGGCATGGATCCCGATGATCCGGACGAGAACGGGAATGCGGTGCCGGACGGCCGAGAGCTTGCCCGGAGCCTGGCCTCGCAGGTCCAGGCGCTTCCGGTCGGGCCCCTGCCGGATCAGACTTACGCCATCGACCACTTTGCGCTCGGCATCTACAACTGCCTGATCTGCGGCGAGGGAGTCAACATGGGCTGCCGGGAGATTTTCGACCCCATGGAGGGCGGGTCCATGGCTGTGCCTTTTTACACTCTCCATTTCATGGACCACGGCAGCTTTTCCACCGACCGCGATGACATCTACCCCCGCGTGGACCCGCGGGAGGTTGCGACCATACTCGGCTCCGAACTCTCCGGAGTCGAATCCGGCCAGGAGCCGCACGCTTTTGCTTTCTGGAATTGGCCGAATCCGTTCCACGCCTCGGGCAATACCACGATCGTGCTTTCACTGCCGCGGTTGACCGACGCCATCGACGTGGCGATCTACGATACGGCCGGCCGCAAGGTGCGGGAGATCTTTACGGGCCAGGCGCAGGAGGGAGCAAACCGGTTCCTGTGGGATGGTCGCACCAGTGACGGCGGTCGCGCCTCTGCAGGTGTTTACCTGTGCCAGGTGAAGATCGGCAGCGTGACGGTGAGCAGGAAGCTGACCTTGCTCCAGTAGCAGTCCGCAATCCGGCTGAAACGCACGATAGAGGCCGGAATCGGCGTTTGACGGACCGCGATCGACTCCGGCCGGTTGACGACGGATACCCCGCGATGCTAGAATCCACCCGTCATCCGGAGACAGGGCGGAGACTTGGCGATTGTTTTCCCTTCCTTTTCCCCAGCAATAATCATTTGTGGAGAGAAAAATGAATTCCTCGGTGTTTGACAAGCTTTATCCCGTACTCTTGTCTGTTTGCCTTGTGTTTGGTCATTTTTCCGACGCCGCGGCCCAGGGTTGTTTGGAATTTTCCACCTATTTACGCTGGGTCAGCGAAGTGGACACCCCTGGTTCGGCGCTTGCGGTTGCCGCCAAGGACAACCATTTGTTTGTCGCCGATGGGCAGACGGGTCTGCAGATCATCAGCATAGTTGATCCCGCTGTTCCGACGGTGGTTCACACGGTTGATGCCGCCGCCGACGCCCGGGATGTAGCCATTAGCGGGAACTATGCGTTCGTAGCTGCGGGAATCTCCGGTCTGCATGTCGTCAATATTTCAAACCCCTTGTCGGCCTTCATCGAGGGCACCATCAATACGGAGGGTCCCGCTTCCGGAATATTTATTCGCGAAGATCTTGCCTTTGTCGCAGTTGAAGATCTCGGTCTGCAGATATTCGACGTTGCCGATGCCCCGGTTCTCCAGCTGATCAAGACCATCAACACTCCCGGGGCGGCCTACGGGGTTTCCGCCTCCGAGTATTTTGCCTTTGTGGCTGATGGTGTAATGGGCATCCAGATCATTGATATTGCGGATCCCTCGACCGCGGAACTGGTTGCCGTGGTTAATACCCCCGGAAATGCCAAGAACGTTGTCTCGAAGGAGTGGCGATTGTACGTCGCGGACGGCGATCAAGGCGTGAGCGTAATCAACCGGGCTCCCAACTATGTTCCCGAGGGATATTGGCTGTTCTCCAACAACGGAAACGACCAGACCAATCGACATCCCGTCACCTTGGTCGGCAACGCCCGGTTTGAAGAGAGCGAAGTGGACAATTCCACGATCTGGGGCCTGTTCACCGCCGACAGCACCAGCCATGCCGAATATGCCCCGCCCATTGGAGAGATCTTCACCGGCAGGATTTCGTTTAAATTCAAACTGGATGCTCCGTTTGCTTCCGATCCATCCTTCAATGGTTCCGTCGATTTCATCACCAGCGACAGGCCGGGGTTCAACACCGGTGATTGCAGGGTGGGTCTTGATCCTGCCGACGGGAAGATGGTGTTTTCGCAGGATGATCCGGACATCGGCGCTCCCGCGGACATCAAGACGAACCTGGACACCTGGGAAAAGGATGTCTGGTATGAAGTGGAAATCTTCTGGAACGAATTGGGGCGGGAAATCCAGGTGAGCTGGTCCGATAGCCTGGGGACGTATTCTGACTCCCAACTCGACGATTTCCTCTCCCCCTGCTTTTCCCATGATGCAGTAGAAACCTTCATCGGGTCCCGGTCGGAAGATTCCCCTCTCACGGGCCTGACGATCGATTGGTTGAAGGTCGATGACTCTCTGCCTTATGGCCGCATTGAAGCAACAATCCCCCTTGAGGGATACGCCCAGGATTTGGATTTTCAGGGAGACCACGCCTTTGTGGCTCTCGAATACGGCGACCTGCATGTGGTTGACTTTGCCATACCTCGTTCACCCAGTGTTGTCGGCACCGTGGATACGCCCAACCATTCCCACGGCTTGGTCGTAACAACGGACTATTCCTTTATTGCGGACAAGGATGCGGGCGTGCAGGTAATCGGTTGCTCTACACCGAGATCACCTGAACCCCTCGGGGTTCTGGACACTCCTGGTTCCGCCTATGGCGTGGCTGTCGCTGGAAATATGGCCTATGTCGCCGACAGGGATCGGGGACTCCAGATTGTCGACATCACCTCACCGACGTCCCCTCGACTGCTGGCCCGGGTTGAAACCGCGGGCCACGCCATGGATGTGGCGGTTGCCGGAAACCATGCCTACGTGGCGGAAGCTGTTTTCTCCCAATATCTGGACAAATCATTCAACCCGTCATCATTGTTCAGCGCGGTTTTCCCCAAGGGTTATTCAAAGGCTTTCGGGGAAAAGGCGGGCCCGTATTCGAGTCTGCAGATCATCGATGTTTCCGTTCCCTCCATGCCCGTGGTGATAAGCACTGTTGAAACACCAGGATTTGCCCTGGACGTTGAAGTTGCGGGAGGTTTTTCCTATGTGGCGGACTTCACGGGTTTTCTGGTGATCGATACTTCGGTTCCCAATGCTCCGGCGATCGTGGGCTCCCTGGAAACTCCGGGCCGGGCCAGGGATCTGACCATCAGTGGGAATCATGCTTTTGTCGCGGACCTTGAAGGCTTGCAGGTGATCGACATTTCGGTCCCGTCGGCGCCTCAGCTGGTAGGCTCTCTCGACACTCCCGGAGCCGCGTACGGGGTGGCGGTTTCCGGAAACACGGCCTATGTGGCGGATGTCGTTTCCGGGCTGCACGTCATTGATGTTTCCAACCCCGAATCGCCCCTGTTGCTGGGAACCGTCTACACCCCGGGAGGGGCCTACGACGTGGAAGTCATCGGAAATTTCGCCTACGTCTCCGATGGCTTTGACACAGATTTTTCCAGTATGCAGATTGTGGATGTTTCCGCCCCGGACCATCCATATTTGGTGGGGAATCTGGACACCCCCCGTTCCGTCTACAGCGTGGCGCTCGAGGGCGACCATGCTTTCGTGACCGACGGCGGGAATGGTCTACAGATTCTTGAGCGCCAGTGTGACCCGGGATTCCTGATGACCCCGGGCCTGTCTGTCGACGGGCAGGATATTCATATTCAATCCGACGAGGGCCCTGTTGAGATAATTGAAGGTCTGAACCTTACCATCGGTATTTCGGTGAAGAATGAAGGGGACCGGAGTGCGAGCGGCCAGGTTGTCTTTGAATTCGAGGACCATGCCGGAGCGAGACAACTGATCGGTAACGCCATGGTTCATGCAGCCAGGAACGGCGCTTCCGGCAGTGAAGCATATGTAGAAATCCCGTGGGTTGTCCAGGACGCCAACACGGTTATCCATGTCACCCTTCAAAATGTTGAACCCCTGGATGAGAATCCGTCCGACAATCATGCGCACAGGGCTTTGAGCGAAAACACCTTGTTGATTTATCCCTCCGAATTTTCCCTCTCAAATGACCATGGAGAAATAACCTTTGTCTGGAACCCGCCTCCCACCGGTGATTCGGAGGCGTTTCGCCTTGTTGGCACGAGCGGTGATTCCGCATGGGAGATTCCCTATGAATATGATGGCGCCGGCCACTTCTCCGCCTTCGACAAGGCCGGCAGTGAATTCATTGGCGAATTGGTAAATTATTCCCTGTACTATCTTGAACCGGACAAGGATTGGGTGCTCATCGCCGTCGAAGAGGTGTTTTTCGAGGCTCCCCGAATTGTTACCCGCCTGAGGGGAAGCCATCCCAATCCCTTCAACCCCCGAACCACCATTTCCTATTCGGTGGAACGACCCCAACGAGTGAAACTCATGGTGTTCGACATTGCCGGCCGCCTGATTTCCGTGCTTGTCGACCAGTTGCATGAGGCGGGTTATTTCACGACGAATTGGACAGGGAAGAATTCAACAGGTCAGGATGTTTCCTCGGGAATCTATTTCCTGCGGATGGAGACCGAAACAGCCTTTGAAGTCGGAAAGCTCACCTTGGTTCGATAAGCAGATTCCGCCCAGTATACGTATCCCGGGCTACCGGGCCTTTCGCCACGCCTCTTCCGCAGGACCCTCAATGCGGCTCCAGACCTCTTCAGGGGTGCCGTCGCCCTTGATGACCGTTACCTTGCCCTGCTTCCCGTAGTAGCCAACCACCGGCAGACAAATCTTCTCGTGCTGTTCCAGACGATGCACGATGGTGCTGGTTTCCATGTCGTAGCTCATGCGCCGCTCGGTTTTGCCACGGGCGGCCAGCCGCTTCATCAGTTCCAGGGTGGGACACTGGATGTCCAGAGTGAAGGACACCGAGGAGTTGATCTTGCGCAGCAGCCCGTCCAGGATGTAGGCCTGCACCAAGGTGCGCGGAAAGCCCTTGAAGATGAAGCCGTTGGCTTCCGGGTTCCGTCGGATGTGCTTTTCGATGAGTTTGATGACGATCTCGTCGGGCACCAGGTCGCCCTTGTCGAAGATGGCCTGTACGGTCCGGCCCACCCGGGACCCCTTTCCGATCTCCTCCTTCAGCATCTCGCCGGTGGACAAGTAGACCAGGTTGTACTTCCGGGCCAGGTTGCGCGCCTGGGTGCCGCGGCCCGCTCCGGGATAGCCCAGCAGCACGACGTTGAACAGCACTTTGCGCAGTTCCTGCTCGATAACCTCTTCCAGCTTCAGGTTGATCTGTTCGATGGATCCCACGCCATCGACGGGAAAGTACAGCCCCTGGTCCTGGTAGAATCGGGCCACCGGCGCCGTCTTTTCCTGGTATTCCTTCAGGCGGTTCTTAATTACCGCCTCGGTGTCGTCGCTGCGGCCGGAGGTCTTGGCGCGGTTCAGCAGGCGCTTGAACGATTCCTCCGGCGGTACTTCCAAACTGAGCAGGCAGGTGAGGGATGTGTGCACCTTCAGCAACAGACCCTCCAGGATGTAGGCCTGCACGAACGTGCGGGGAAAACCGTCGAAGAGAAAGCCGGCGGCGGCGGGATTGGTGGTGATCTTCTTCTCGATGATCTGGACGATGATCTCGTCGGAAACCAGGCCGCCGGTCTCGATGATGGATTTGGCTGCAAGGCCCAACTCGGTGCCGCCTGCGATCTCATGGCGCAGGATATCGCCCGTGGCGATGTACACCAGGTTGTGCTTTTTCATCAACAGTTCGGACTGCGTGCCTTTACCGGCGCCGGGCGCACCGAACAGGGCTATGTTCAGCATGGGACCTTCCTCCTTGTGCCCCTGATTGTCGCATATTCAGCCGTCCCCGCAAATGGACTATTCATCGGGCAGGATCCGGCTGACGTCAGCTTCACCTAAAAGCACGACCGGCGCGTTCAAAAAGGAATGGGGGTTGTTTTGTTGACATGCTAGGATCAAACGTACGGTTCGACGACACCCACACCGCGGGAAGGATATCGGGACTTCGTCGCCGCAATCATGTTTCCCTCGGTACAAGGAGTGATTGTCATGAGACCTTTATCGTCACCGCGCGCGGTCCTGTTCCCGCTCCTGCCTGTGCTGTTCGTACTGCTCGCGCCGAACACCTCGCGCGCGGAAACCCCTGCCGTTGATTTTCCCCTCATCCAAGCCGAAACCGGCCTGACCCCGCACAAGGAATTGTATCTCCTGCCGCTCACCTACGCGAACAAGTACCACGGCAAGCAGACCGAGGTCATCTTCCAGCTGAGCGGCAAGTATCAGATCCTGGGTACGCGGTTTTTCATCGCGTACACGCAGATCTCGTTCTGGCAGGCCTACGATATTGGGAACTCGTCCCCGTTCCGCGAGACCAACTACAACCCGGAGCTCTTCTACCGCTTCAAGGAAAACGCCTGGGGACCGGGCTTGGCGGGGGCGGATATCGGTTTCGAGCACGAGTCCAACGGCCAGGCGATGCCCCTGTCACGCAGTTGGAATCTACTTTACGCGGCTCCCTATTATCACGGCAAACAATGGCTGGCCTACGTCAAATTGCGCTACAGGATCCCGGAGGACGCCAAAGAGACTCCCGATTCCGGCGAGGGCGACGACAACCCAGACATCACCGACTACCTGGGCTGGAGCGACATCCACTTCTTTTATAACTTTCCCAACCGCCACCTGGTGCATCTGTTGGTGCGCGGGTATATCGGCACGGACAAGGGGATCATCAGCCTGAACTGGAGCTTCCCGATTCCTTCCTTCGAGAACACCTTTTTCCTGGTCCGCGGGTCGAGCGGTTACGGAGAAAGTCTCGCCGACTACGACAAGTCGATCAACCGGATCGGAGTCGGCTTCCTTTTCACCCGCTAACGGGTGCGCCTTCGGCGCCCGCGGCCAGGCGATTTGTACCGACTGCCCTGCTGCTGTTTGGCGGGTCGCATGCCGCGTGGGTTGCCGCGTGGGGTGGGGTAGCGCGCGGGCATCTCGGCGGCGTCGGGTTCGAAGCCCTCGACCTGTCGGCGCTGGATCGGTAAGCCGATCATTCGTTCAGTGGCACGCAGCCAGCCGTAGTCGCTGCCGGTGACGAACGTGCAGGCCACACCCTCGCACTCCGCACGGCCCGTGCGTCCGATGCGGTGGGTGTACGCCTCCGGGGTATTCGGCACGTCGAAGTTGATCACGTGGGAAACACCGCTCACGTCGATGCCGCGCGCCACGATGTCCGTTGCCACCAGGATGTCGTAACGGCGCGAGCGAAAGCCGCGCATGGCCCGATCCCGCTGAGCTTGGGACAGGTTTCCCTGAATGCCCACGGCCCGGTGTCCCGCCTTGCTGAGCTGCTCCGCCAGGCGCCGGGCGCGGTGCTTCGTGCGGGTGAAGACGATGGCCGAGTCGCAGTCGTCGCGGGTGAGCATGTGCTCGAGCAGGTCGCGCTTGCGCTGCTCCGCAACCAGGATCAGCGCATGATCGATGGTGGCGGCCGGAGCGGCATTGGCCAGTTCGACTACATGCGGGGAATTCAACAGATCATTGGCCAATCGGCGGACTTCCTTCGGCATGGTGGCCGAGAACAGAAGGTTCTGACGGCTTGCCGGAAGCGCCCCGAGGATCTTGCGAATGTCCGGCAGGAAGCCCATGTCGAACATGTGGTCGGCTTCGTCGAGCACGAGGGTCTCGACCTGGTCGAGGTGGAGCAAGCCCTGCTCAAGCAGGTCGAGCACACGGCCCGGACAGCCCACAACGATTTCCGGACCCTGTTTCAGCGCGGCCACCTGTTTGCCGATCGGAACGCCGCCGTAGATGGTGACAATCTTCAGGCGGGTGAACTTTGCGAGCGTATGGATCTCGTTCACGATCTGGGTGGCGAGTTCCCGGGTGGGGGCGAGTACCAGGGCACGGGGACAGTGGCGGCGTTCCTGGAGGAGCCGGTCGAGCAGAGGCAGCGCGAAGGCCGCGGTCTTGCCGGTGCCGGTTTGGGCCAAGCCCAGGACGTCGCGGCCTTCGAGGCCGGCGGGAATGGTTTCGACCTGGATCGGCCGGGGGGAATCGAAGCCGGCGGCGCGGATGCCGCGCACGAGGGCTTCATGGAGCCAGAACCGGTCGAAACCGGTCGGCGTCTTGGATACTGAATTAGACATGAATTCCTTATTCTTCGCCGCACGCGTGCAGGCTGAGCCTGTACGGCACGGTCGTACTTTCCGACCCAAACAACAGCAAAGGGTAAGAGGGGGTTCAAATGCGGCGGGACCATGGAGGTTTGAAAAGGGGTCCAGCTGTTCGCCGCTGTCGGGCTGATGCCCGCTCAAGCAAATCAAAATAGTACCTGAGCACGAATTGTGCCACCCCGGAGCGCAATTTGTGTGGCGCCTTGCGCTTTGCCCATCACTTGTAGCAGCGAAGCGGCTGCCTGGTGAAGAATCCGGGTCAGCAGGTTGTTGAAAAACTCATTCTGGCGTCAGGTGCGCTTCTGGATATAGAACGAGCCGGGCTCTCGCTCCCGTGTCAGGAATGGCGTGACCCGCTTCAGATTCTCGTGGTGATGATGATGCAGGAAATTGAGTGACCCGATAATCGCCCAACCGCTGTTGTGCGTCAGAAAAGCCTCCAGCAGGTACTGTTCGTTCCAGAATCTCACTTGGTCGACCAGCCACTGCTCCGGGTAGTTCCCGGGCGAGAAGATGTCATGCACATGAACGATCACGCCCTTCTTGAGGGTCGGCAGCAACTCCAGATACTCGAATAGTACGTCGCCTTCAGGTCTGATGATGTGTGATGAATCGATGAACAGCACATCGTCCTTCTCAAGTTCCGAGAAGAACGTGACGTCGAGATCTTCGACCTTCTCCCGGACCACTGAGGCCGTTGTCCGTTCAAGCCACGGCATTTCATAGGGTTCGATACACACGTGCTTGCACGCGTACCCGGCATCTTCATCCTGGTTCCTGCGGATTGCCTGAATGGCTGCCAGTGTCGAATTGCCACTGCCCACTTCGAATATGCGTCGGGGCTTTTTCAGCCGCACAAGCTGGTACCAGAACTCGGCGTCGCCAGCTCCGAATAATTCGTTGTTGAGATAGAAACGGAGATCCTCGGGTTTTTCGAATGGTGTATCGGCGAGCTCGTCCGCGAAACACATCGAATCCAGCAGCGCCAACTGCTCATCGACGTTCCAGTCGATGCCCGGTAATGGCCGTTCCCGTGCCAGTGATCGCCTGGTTGTCCTGTGGTCGAACTGCGGCTCGTAGTAGTGATTCAGTATCGGGAAGACTCCCATCTTCATGAGGGCGCCCCTGCATGAAGGCATCCGCTCCACGCCCACGGCGCGTATCTTCCCCAAGAGCCAGGCAGCCGGAAACACGATTGGGGTCAAAAAGATATCCGCTACTTGAATAAGCCTGCGCTTAAATGTTTTCACTGATCCTCCACTCAGAGTTGCCGCACCTGACGTTCAACATGACACGCAAGCCATAGTTGCGTCAACGCGGCTATGGCTTGTCACTGTCCATGCTGTTGATGTATGAGTGTTCATCAGCCTCAAGTATCATCTTCAGGTTATCTCCCTCTTCCCTCATATGCTTCTGGACACTTGAAATACCTCGCTCGACCTTTTTCTTGAATAGGAGTCTGAGCAGCAGTGGAATCCTAGCCTGTACGGCAGCTGTGAAAATGCAGTTGGCTTCCTTGGACTCAACGGAAAATGTACACTTTGGGACATACCTCCTGCGGAATCGAGAAACAGGGACATATTCGATTTCTCTGTTGGGCACTACCCTCGTGACAATGAATGTCAACTTGTGCAATTCCCCGTCAATATTTTCTTCTGCATAGATGACAGAACCCTCTTGCCATGGTGAGCCTTTCAGCCAGCGAAGAGCCACATGGTCATCGGGATGCCATGCACGATAACTTTTGTTGTCTACAAGGCAGGAAAAGAACTCGAAGATCTTCTCCGGTGTTGTCCTGATCTCTATTGAATGTTCCAATATCACGTCTTCCATCAATTTCATATTTCACCTCCTCGCATAACGTTTGCTTCAGCTGCAAGCAGGGTTGGCGCAAGCCTGGCGTCAGCCAGGGACGTGACAGACACGATTGTCGGGTGCACGCTCATTTTTGGCAAGCTACACTGCCTGGTTCAGACTATCCAATGCTGCTTGGGGGATCTGGAGGGGGCGGAAAAAGCCTACGCCCAGGCCGACGAGTACCCCTCCTCTGCCAACCTACCTTTTTCCCCCTTCAGCCTACTAGGGGCAACTGCAGCCGTAGTGCCGGGCAAACTCGGGAATGTCCTTCAAGTTCATCACGCCGTCCCAGAAAAAATCTACGCAGTAGGAATACTCACCGAAGTAGGCGGCGGTAAATAGCTGCAGATCCGTCAGATTGACGATCAGGTCACAATTCAAATCCGGGCTGTTCACCCTGATATGCGGCAATGGGTTCTGATTGAAGGGAGTCCCCTCCAGGAACCCTCCCAGGGTCAAGTTTTCGGAGCAACCGCCTCCGCAAACAGGAAGTGCGAACTGAGTGTAACCGTTCGAGTCGGTGGCATGATCGGCCGGGTGGACTCCTGGGCAAAAGCAGAGATTCGGATCATCCAACCAAATACCCTCCCGCGGAAAATGGACGATGGGCTGGCCCTGGCTGTCTATAATGTAAACTTCTATGGTGGCATCCATAATGCCGGTGAGGGTTCGGGCCGCGCTGAAGGGGTTACCATCGCAGGCGGGACAGATCAGGACCGATACGTCTTCAGTGGCGCGGGTACTGATGGTGCAGTTGCTCATATCGAATTGGCCGAAAACGAGCGTAGGAAAAATTAAGAAAATAAGCATTGGTACGATAAACCGGGGATAGTATTTCATGGCGTTTCCTCCTCCAATGAAAAGGCCATATTTTCCTGCAGGATCGAACAAGGCGGGCAATCTTCATCATACTGAATTTTCAATTTCAAATCAAGGCACGCGCTCGGGAAAAATCGGGCAGGGGGCAAATCCCCAGTCCGAACTTGAAGTTGCTGGATCTATTGGTCGTGCCTCTGAAATTGTGTCTGGCGGGATTTCAGACCCTTTGGCCCCGATGTCCAGTGGTTGGGTTTTTCGCCCGGACAGCCGGCAGAAGTGTCCCCGGGGGCACTTTTCAGGAATAACTCATTGAAAATTAATAGATTAGTATCTCGAATTGTTTGCGACATTGTTATTTGTCCTTATGATCGATCTTGAACAGACTGCACGAGGTTCTTTTGGCGTCCGGCCATCGTACTCAATTGCGGACCCAACTGCAGGCTTTGATGATATGATGCCCCGCCTGGAATAGAATTCCTTCACCAATGAAAGGTCCGGCCATGCGTCCTCTCATCGTTCTGCTGGTCTTGATGATCCTGGCCCCGTCGGCTCTCGCCTCCGAGGACATCCCCCGCGTGTCGCCGATCCGCCCGGTGTCGACGTATTCCATCGTGGCACGCGACCCGGTGACCGGCGATCTGGGCGTGGCGGTGCAGTCGCATTGGTTCAGCGTGGGCGCCCTTGTGCCCTGGGCCCGGGCCGGGGTAGGAGCAGTGGCGACCCAATCCATGGTCGAAGCCAGCTACGGGCCCAAGGGACTGGACCTGATGGCCGCCGGCCATGACGCCATCTCGGTTTTGTCCACTCTGCTGGAACAGGACCCACATGCCGATATCCGTCAGGTTGCGATGATCGACACGCGAGGCGCCGCCGCGGTCCACACGGGCGGGCGTTGTATCCCCGAAGCGGGAAGTCATCTGGGCCAGGGATATTCGGTCCAGGCCAACCTCATGGGCCCGGCTACGGTACCGGACGCCATGGCCAAGGCTTTCGAGAAAACTTCCGGCCCACTGGCCGAACGCATGGTGGCGGCCCTGGCTGCAGCGGAGGCTGAGGGCGGCGACATCCGCGGGCGGCAATCGGCCGCAATCCTGGTGGTCCGAGCCGAATCCACCGGTCGGCCCTGGAACGACAGGCTTGTGGACCTCCGCGTGGAGGATCACCCCGAACCCGTAATGGAATTGAAGCGACTGCTGCGCATTCATCGCGGCTATGAACAGATGAACGCCGGGGATCTGGCCGTGGAAAAGGGAGATTTGGAAGGGGCGGAAAACGCCTACGCCCAGGCCGAGTACATCCTGGGCGACAATCTCGAGGCGCGCTACTGGCACGCCGTGGCCATGGTCAACGCGGGCGAGATCGAACGGGCCTTGCCCATCTTCGCCGACATCTTCACCCGCGGGGACAACTGGCGCGAACTGACCCCTCGGTTGGTGGGGGTCGGGTTTTTGCAGGCGGACGAAGAGACCCTGGCCAGGATCATGGCGGCGGGATCAAATTAGCAAGTCGTTTATTTTTAGGGAGTTATTTCAAAAAAGACCCCCCAGGGGACTATTATGTCAAGTAAATTCAGATTGGAGTGCTCGGCTCAAGGAACAGGGCGGGATCTTATGACCCCGCCCATTTTTTGATCAGCGCCGATTCAGGAATTCACCTGACGCTCGGCCTGGCGGGCCGACAGGACAAACTTCCCGTCGGCCATATCCAGAACCACCGTCTGCCCAGGCAACGCTTCACCAGCGAGGATCAGGTCCGCCAGACGATCCTGCACCTCCTGCTGGATGACGCGCCGCACCGGCCGGGCGCCGAAACGCGGGTCGAAGCCCTGCTCGGCTAGTTTGGCCACGGCCCCGTCGGTGATCTCCAAGGTGATATCCTGCTCGGCCAGGCTGCGGCCGACCTTGGCCAGTTCCAGCCGGACGATTTTCACGATCATCTCCTCGCCCAGACTGGCGAAGCGTACGATGCCGTCTATCCGGTTGAGGAACTCGGGCCGGAAATGGCCGATCAGGCTTTGCAGGACGCGGCTTTCACGCTCGCGGCGGTCCTCTTCGTCTTCGCCGTCACGCGGTTCGAACTCGCCGTCCTGGCACAGATTGCTGGTCATCAGCACCAGGGTGTTGCTGAAGTCGACCACGCGGCCCTTGCCGTCGGTCAAACGGCCGTCGTCCAGCAGCTGCAGCAGCACGTTCACCACCTCTGGATGGGCTTTTTCCACCTCGTCCAGCAGGATCACGCTGTAGGGATGACGCCGGACCGCCTCGGTCAGTTGCCCGCCGGCCTCATAGCCGACGTAACCCGGAGGCGAACCGATCATCCGGCTGACCGCGTGCCGTTCCATGTACTCGGACATGTCCAGGCGGATCAGGGCCGAATCGTCGCCGAACATCTGCTCGGTGAGTGATTTCGCCAGCTCGGTCTTGCCCACGCCGGTGGGGCCGAGGAACAGGAACGAACCCAGGGGACGGTGGCCTTCGGTCAGGCCCGTCCGCGAGCGACGGATGGTGCGAGCCACCTTGGCCACCGCTTCGTCCTGGCCGACCACCCGGGCGGCAATCCGGTTCTCCAGATCGCGCAGCCGGGCCATCTCGTCCTCGACCAGACGCTGGGCCGGAATACCGGTCCACTGGGCGACCAGGTGGGCGATGTCGTCTTCCTCCACCTCTTCCCGCAGCAGGGCGTGTTCGCCCTGAATGTCCTTGAGTTCCTGGTAGGCCGCGGCGATCTCCGCCTCGAGGGCGACCTGTCCGCCGTACTTCAATTCCGAGGCGTGGGCCAGATCGCCCTCGCGTTCGGCGCGTTCCATCTCCAGGATCAGGTTCTCCTGTTCCTTCTGCAGCCCGCGGATCCTGTCGATGGCTTCCTTCTCCTGCTCCCAGTGAGCCTTCAACTGGTCCCACTGATCGCGCAATTCGGTGATCTGGCTGTCGATAAGCTCGCGCCGGGCCACGGCCGACTTGTCGGTTTCCTTTTCCAGGGCCAGACGTTCCATCTCGAGCTGGTTCAGGCGCCGCTGCAGGTCGTCGACCTCCGCGGGCACCGAATCGATCTCCATGCGCAGGCGGCTGGCGGCTTCGTCCATCAGGTCGATGGCCTTGTCCGGCAGCATGCGGTCGGCGATGTATCGCTGGCTCAGCTTCACCGCGGCGACCAGCGCCCCGTCGGTGATGCGGATGCCGTGGTGCACTTCATACCTGTCCTTCAGGCCGCGCATGATGGCCACCGCCTGCTCCGAGGTGGGCTCTTCGACCAGCACCGGCTGGAAACGCCGCTCCAGGGCGGGATCCTTTTCGATGTGCTGCCGGTATTCGTCGATGGTCGTCGCGCCGACACAGTGCAGTTCTCCTCGAGCCAAAGCCGGCTTGAGGATGTTCGAGGCGTCCATCGCGCCACTCGTCGCGCCGGCGCCGACCAGGGTGTGCATCTCGTCGATGAACAGCAGCACCTGGCCGTCCTGCTCGGTGACTTCCTTGATGACTTTCTTCAGACGGTCCTCGAATTCCCCGCGGTACTTGGTGCCCGCGATCAGGGCGCCCAGATCCAGGGCGAGCAGACGCTTGCCCTTCAGACCCTCGGGCACGTCGCCTTCGACCAGGCGGCGAGCCAGGCCCTCGGCCACGGCGGTCTTGCCCACCCCGGGCGAACCGATGAGCACTGGGTTGTTTTTGGTGCGACGGCTGAGAATCTGCACCACGCGGCGGATCTCCTCGTCACGGCCGATGATCGGATCGATCTTGCCTGCACGCGCTGCGGCGCACAGATCGCGGGCGTACTTGTCCAGGGCGGATTCCCGGCCCTCGCCCAGGCCGGATTCGTCCTGACCGTCGTAGGCGGCGTCGGCGCCGATCATCTCCAGGGACTTTTCCACCTTGGCGGCCGAAACGTCGAAGGTTTTCAGCACGCTACCCGCACGCCCGGTGTCCTCGGTCAGTGCCAGCAGCAGTTCGCGCGTGCCGACCATGCCGCCGCCGCTTTTCTGGCCGGCTTCCAGGAACAGCTTCTGCAGATCTTGGCCGGCGCCGGGCAGTTCCTTCTGCTGGATCGTCGGCAGGCTCGCCAGTTCACGCTGGGCGGTCTGTTCGATCAGGGCCGGATCCAGTTCCAGGCTCCTCAGCGTATTGGTGGCCAGGCCGGTCTCGCTCAGCAACGCCCACAACAGGTGCAGGGGCTCGAGCTCGGCATGTCCCATTTCGTAGGCCTTGGACTGCGCCTTCTGCAGGCTTTCCATGGCGTTGACGGTCCAGTTCTTCATGATTTCCTCCTCTATCGTGGACGGGTCCGGGCCCCCCGGGGAGCCTTCGTGACCTCGGATTGTATTTTTCAGAGGAGAGATTGCATTTGGTGTGCCAGAAGGACAAAATCAGTACAAGTCGATAATTTTCAACCTATTACATAACAAATTCAAAAACCGAGGACTCCATTAACACTCGCTTCCGGACTTCATTCACATGTTTTGTCATGTCAAAACGGCAGCATATGGAGGACGTGTCACCTACGGGAGGTCAAGGCCACGAGATACCGCGACTTCATCTGCTCGCTGGCCATCACTCGCTTGACCGGGGGCAATTTCAAAACAGCCCCCAGCAGGGCGGCCAGGGCCCGGTGGCTGGCCATGACCTGGTTGTCGAAGATCAGGTTCTGCAGCTTTCCCCTTTCGACGGCCATCAGGACATAGCGGTGAGCCCCGTTGACCGGCGTGATGACACGAGCGGTCCGCGGCGACATCCGGATGCTTTCCTTCGCACAAGCCCGGACGCACACCCCGCAGCCCAGACAAACATCCCTATCCAGGCGGGCGGCTTTCTTCTTCGGTTGGCCCGGATCGTTGACCGACACCAGGGACAGGGCCTCGACCGGACAGGCCTCCACGCACTTGCCGCAGCCCGTGCAGTCGGTGACATCGACCTCGGGAATGAAGTTGCTGGTGTGAATGGGATGCAGATGGGCGAAGCGCCGGACGGCGGTCAACGCCTCGCAGCAGCAACTGCAGCAATTGCAGATGAAACTTACGCGCTCCTGGACGTTTTCCCCGAACTGGACCAGGCCGCGTTCGTAGGCTTCATCCAGCAGGTCCAGACATTCGGCTGCTTCGACCGCGCGGGCGTGACCGTGCTTGACCAGCGATTCCGCCGTCCCGTTCAAGGTCATGCAGATCTCCATGGGCGCGTCACAAGCCCGGCCCAGGTGCTGCATCTTGTGCCGGCAGTAACACATCCCCACGCCGATGTGGCTGGCGGTTTGGATCACCTCGGTAGCCCGCTCGTAATCCAGGACGTAGGCTGCCTGATCACTGCTCAGCACGGGTTCCTGGACGAACATCCGGCCGAGCCGCGTCTCGCCCTCGGTGAAGAGGGCTTTGACGAAGTCCTCCTCGATGTTGAGATACTGGTGGAACAGTTCACTCAGGACCTTCTGGTCCAGATCGCCGCGCGTGCGCATGAGCGAAAACTCGAAAAAGCCGGCCATCGGCGGGGGCAGGGTGTACACCGACTCGCCTTTGCGTTCCACATCCACGAGCAGAGCGCGTCCGGCCAATTCCTCCAGGATGGCTTGGGCCCGGGCCGGGGGCAGCTTCCAGGCCTTGGCCGCCTTGTCGGCCGTGAAGGGTTTGATGGGCAGAAGGGATAACAGGGACGCTTCACGCTCGTTCATCAGCATGGCCAGGATGCGGTTGAGCAACCTGGAAGGGGGCGCTCCCTGGGGGGCCCGGTTCAGGCGACCGACCAGTTTGTCGAAGCCGGATTTAACCGTTCGATGGGCCATGGATCTCTCCCGTAAGGTGCGGTCATTATCCCCCATAACGATCCGCACCGTCACTCAAAAGAAAATGCCGGCCTCGATGTTCAGTTTGAACTCTTCGACAGGCAAAAAATATCTTTTCACCCCCGGTTCATCACAGCTTCACGCCGATGCTGAAACTGTACGAGGTGTTGAATCTCTCAAGATCTTCGTCCAGGGGAAACCGGACCTGGAATCCCGGCATCACGGACCCGAAGGAAAAATTCGCGAAAAACCCGAACTGATGGAGCGAGCGTTCTCCGAAACCATCAGCATCACCCGTGGCTACAAACCGGCCGCTGAGTCCGCCACCCACGCCGACCGTTTCGTTCTCAAACCAGGCCTGTGCACTGTACAGGACGAAAACATCAGTATCTTGGTTGCTTCCATCCCCCACCCCCACCCAGAAAACCGGGATCATTCGAAGGCGCATGCCGAAACCGTCATTGGATTTGAGACGATAGTTCACGCCAAGATAGATGGGCAGAACTTCGGCAACGAAAGCCTCCATCCTTTCCACCGGATCAGTGGCCAATCCTTCCCCGGCAGCCCCGGAGTAATCCTTCACCACCGGCACGCGAAAGCCGGCCTCTCCCTGGAAACCGTTGTCCGAGTTACCGAAATCCAGGCCCAGGTAGGGGTTGCCAAAACTGCTCTTTCGGTCGGTAGACGTGACGTAGTACCCGAAGTATAGAGGATTGTCATCCTTGTAGTTCATGAAGGGAAACTCGGTCCTCATCCACAAGTCATGCCCCACCTGAAACCGCCCCGAAAGATAAAAAGCGAAGGTGGTGGCGCTGAGATCGTAACCGTCGAAGCCCGGCCTGAGGGCCTCCAGATGGATGCTCGCCTCGCTGTTAGGCTCCAGAAAAATTGATTGTGCCTGGGCCGAATCGGTTTCCAGGGTGAAAACCGCCGTCACAATGACCAGGAATGCGATGATAATCGGGGATTTCATCTGATCGCCTCCGTTATCGGGTATTCATAGGGAAATTAGGTAGGGCAATTGGGATGCCGGTTTTTCAATTGGTTTTAACTTTAGCATATCCAACAAGTTAGATAAATTTTTATTTTGCAGGCATGGAGTCGTTCGTGTGCAACAGGGGACAGATAGTGAGAAATCCCGCACATCTCATCAGATCCCTTGTGGGGGGATCCGTGCTCGTGGACCCGCCTGTGGATACTCACTTTGAGGATGTCAATCAAGACGATTCTGTTACAATCCTCAGGCTCAACGGGCTCAAACTGAATGGAGTTTTCATGAAAAAACTGACGTTGATGGCCGCCCTGATGATCGTCGCACTCCCCGTCCTGGCCATCGCCCAGGAAGACACTGAAACAGCCAAAGAGGCCCCCCTTCTGGAAAGGATCCAGAAAGCCGCGGAACTGATCAAGACCAGCAGGGAAGCTCGCGAGGCCGGCATCCCCGAAGAAGAGGTCAAGGAGGTGCTGGAAGGCGCCCGTGAGCGGGGTCTTTCGCCCGGGGAAACCGAAGAGATTCTGGCCGAATCCACCACGGCGGTCCATGAATCCGGTTCGGTGGATAATTTCGGTGCTTTCGTGCAGGCCAAGTTGGATGAAGGGCTTCGCGGAAAAGAACTGGCCGCCGCCATTCACGAAGAGCACCGCCTTAACGGCAAAGGCAAGGGCAAAGGCCACGCCAAACACAAGATGAAGAATGAAGAACACAAGGGTCAGCGGCAAGACCAGGATGGCCGCCATCATGAGGGTGACAATGATGATCGTGATGATGAAGATCACGACATGGAACAGAGCGACGATGAAAACAAGGATCGCGACAAACGCGAGGGCCACGGCAAGGGTGGCAAAAAAGAAAAGGGGAAATAAAGTGAACGTCTTCCTGAATCGCCGAAGCGCCGGCTTGCTGACCATCCTTCTGCTGGTGGCCCTGTTCACCGGCTGCGGAGATAAGCAGGACACGGCCGCGGAACAGACCGAAGTCGTCAAGGAAGAAGCAACCGTTGAAGCCCCTGCCGCCCTGACGGCCGAAGAGGAGGCCCTGGTCGCCAAGATGGCCGCCATCGCCACCGCTCTTGAAGGAGCCCCCGCGGCCGCCAACACCATCCTGGAAAAATATTCCATGACCATGGAAGAGTACGAAGCGGAGGTTTACAAGATCGCTTCCAGCCCGGCTCTTTCCGAGGCCTTCGAAAAAGCCACCAACAAGTAACCGCGATTCCCGGCGAAAGGGCGGCATCCGTCAGGGATGCCACCCTTTTATTTCGATGGTGGTCAAATTCAACATTGACCCTGTCGATCCGTCTCAAGTCTCCGAGCGACGATAATTTTTGCTTACCGGGGCGAATGAAGTATTTTTCCCGATCATCCGCCATTCATTCCTTTGGAAAGGAAATCCCATGATCGAAGCAGGCAAAACCGTCAAGGTCCACTACAAGGGTACGCTTGACGACGGCACCGTGTTCGACAGCTCCGAAGGCGGCGACCCCATCGAATTTGAAATGGGCTCCGGCGCCCTCATTCCCGGCTTCGAAGCTGCTGTGGCCGAGATGGAAGTCAACATGACCAGAAGCGTGACCATTCCCAGCGCGGAGGCCTACGGGGATGTGAACGAAGACATGGTGGGCCAGATCCCACGTTCGAACCTGCCCGAGGATATCGAGCCCGAGGTCGGCATGGTGCTTTCGATGCAGTCCTCCGAAGGGGACATGCCTGTGCGGATCGTCGCTCTGGACGAGGATCATCTGACCCTGGATGCAAACCACCCTCTGGCCGGCCAGAACCTGACCTTCGAACTGACGCTGGTCGAGGTCGTCTGACCCGATCGGTCAATCCTATTTCACTGCGTAGACATCGTTTTCCAGGACCTCCATGATCCTGGTGCGCAGCCTGTATTCCAGGTTCCAGCGGCCCTCCAGCCGGGCGTAGCGGGCCTGGATTTTCAGAATGGCCAGTGTGCGGTCCACCTCAAGGCGCTCGATCCGGTGGATGATTCGATTGACGTCCTCATCCTCGGTGGCGGCCGCCAGCTCCTTCAGCAGAAGCTGTTCCG
>CBDURF010000005.1:0-40578 GCA_965369705.1 uncultured bacterium | reverse complement strand
TACCATGATGCCTTGGTGCAGTTCATCGATCCCGTCGGCGAATGAGCGGAGCTTTCCGCCCAGTTTGTCCTTCTTTTCGAGCCGGCCGGCCCGGTCCCTGGCGTCGTCACGGACACCGCCGGCGGCGTCGGCCACGTAGGCCAGCCGGCCCAGCATGACATACAGTTCGCCCACGGCCTGTTGCTGCAGGGATCTTTCCTCGGCGGCGTGGGGGAAGTCCTCGTCGTAGGTGACGTCCACCGTGCCTTCGTAGGTGTTCTTGCCCTTGGTCAGCCGGTAGGTGTAGGTGCCCTCGGGCGCGGTCGGGCCGAAGGAGGCGGCACACGAGATGGACGGATCCAGCGTCGGCGAGGGCGCCACCTTGGGCGGCTTCAACCGCGGCGACCACCGCACGAAGTTCAGACCCTTGCGCTTGCCGCCGGGCAGGACCTTCAGCAGTTCGCCCTCGGGGTTGAATATCTCCAGCTTCATTTCCCCGAACATGTGCCGCTTCTTCAGAAAGTAGGCGATTCCCGCCGACGAGCTCGGATTACCCGCCACGAAGTAGTTGTCGCCCGGGGAATGCTGTTTCCACTGGGGGGTGCGCAGAACGGCCGGCCTGGAGTCCAGGAGCGCCACGTCGGCGGTCAGGATTTCGGTGGTCAACCGGCGCAGGGGCCGGATGTCGTCGATGATCTGGATGCCCCGCCCGTGCGTGCCCATCACCAGGGCCGATTCCCGCTCCTGGATCACCATGTCCCGGACCGAGACGGGCGGAAATTCCTCCTCGAAGCGGGCCCAGTGCAGACCGCGGTCCAGGGTGATGAACAGACCGAATTCCGTGCCGAGGAACAGCAGGTCGCCGTTGACGGGATCCTGCCGCACCACGTGGGCGTACCCGGTGACGTCTTCGGTCGTGATGGAGCGCCACGTTCGGCCCAGGTCTTCGGTGACGTACACATGGGGCGCCATGTCGCCGGTGCGATGGCCGTCGAAGGTGACAAAAGCGGTCCCGCGGTCATGCCGCGAGCTTTCGATGCAGCTGACCCAGGTGCCGCCGGGCAACCCCTCGATGCCGCCGCTGACCAGCCGCCAATCTTCCCCGTCGTTTTCGGTGACCTGGATGTTGCCGTCGTCGGTGCCGACCCAGATCACGCTTTTGTCCAGGGGCGATTCGCTGATCGCAAAGATCGTGCAATGCGTCTCGGCGTTGGTGTTGTCGATCGTGAGACCGCCCGATTCGGTCTGCCGCTGCTTGTCCGGATCGTCGGTGGTCAGGTCACCCGAAAGCACCTCCCAGGATTCCCCCCGGTCGGTTGAGCGGTGCAGGAATTGGGATCCCACATACAGCCTGTTCTCATCGCTGGGACTAAGTGCGATGGGTGTGCTCCAGTTGAAACGGAATTCGGGATCACCCTGTTCGGGCTGCGGCTTGATGTCCTTGTTTTCACCCGTGCGCATATCCCGCCGGTTGACGTTGCCGCCCTGCCACTCCCAGTAAACGATGTCCGGATCGGCGCGATCGACGGCAACAGCGAACCCGTCGCCGCCCCCGAGGTTTTCCCAGTCGGAGTTTTCGATGCCTCCCCGCGAACGGGTGGGCGCGGTCCAGGATCCGTTGTCCTGCAATCCGCCGTAAACGTGGTACGGCCGTCGGTCATCGGCCGCCACCCGGTAGAACTGGGAAACCGGCAGATTGGTCACGTGCTGCCAGCCGGCGCCCCGGCTGCGGGTGATGTAAAGGCCGCCGTCGTTGCCGACGATCATGTGGTTGGGATCGGCCGGGTTGATCCACATGGCGTGGTAATCCACGTGCACCCAGCCCCCGACGCCGGTGAAGGTCTTCCCGCCGTCCCTGGTCAACAGCAGTCCCTTGCTCGTCTTGTAGAGGCGGTCATGGTCGGTCGGATCGGGAACCAGCAGGCTGAAATAGAACGGACGGCCCTTGATCGCCTTCTGGGTGCTCTTCTTCTCCCAGGTCTCGCCCAGATCGTCCGACCGGTACAGGGCCGATTCGGCGGCCTCGACCACGGCGTAGATCCGGTTGGGACGCGACGGAGCCACCGCCAGGGCGATGCGGCCCAGTTCACCCTCGGGCAGACCCTTGGTCAGGCGCCGCCAGGACTTGCCGCCGTCGGTGCTCTTGTACAGGCCGCTGCCCGGTCCGCCGGAGGTGAAAAAATCCGGCCGGCGGCGGAACTCCCACATGGAGGCGTACACGATGTCCGGTTCCTGGGGATCGATCGCGACGTCCGCGCACCCGGTGTTCTCGTCCACGTACAGGATCTTTTCCCAGGTGGCCCCGCCGTCGCTGGTCTTGTACAGGCCGCGTTCTTCGTTGGCGTCCCACAAGTGTCCGAGGGCCGCCGCGTAGACCACGTCCGAGTCGGTGGGATGGACGATGATCCTGCCGATGCGCTCGGTGTTTTCCAGGCCGACCCGCTCCCACTTGTCACCCCCGTCGTGGGTGCGGTACAGGCCGTCGCCCACCGAAACGCTGTTGCGCACCCACACCTCGCCGGTGCCGACCCAGACGGTGTCGGGATGCGCCTGGTCCACCGCGATGGACCCGATGCATTGGTTGTGGTCGTCGAAGACCGGACGGAAATTCACGCCGCCGTTCTTGCTCTTCCATACCCCGCCGGAAGCAGCTCCCGCGTAGATGATCCGGGGATCGGAATTGACCACGTCCAGCGCCGAAATCCGGCCGCTCATCACCGCCGGCCCGATCCCGCGGGCCCTCAGGGCGCCAAAAACATGGGGACCGATCTCGATCCCCTGTTCGGTGACTTCCGCCTCCGGCGGCGCGGTTTCCTGGGCCCATCCCGAAACGGGCGACAATATCAACAGACCGAGGACAAGAAGAGATGCTCTCACGGGAAAACTCCTCCGTTATTGACTGCCGACCGATTCAAGGATCACCGTGGTTCGAAAGTTCTACTTTACGGGCTCCGGAGTGGTGGGCGCGCTCGGAACTTCCGGCATGGCGAAAATGGAGTCATCCACCTCGACGCCGAATTCGACCTTTTCCATCATGATCTGGTTCATGACCGTGTCGCCTGAGCGGGTCTCGATGGCGAAAGGCATGATCAGCCCGTCGACCTCCTGATAATCGCTCATGTAGGTCTGGGTCTCGAATTCGTTCTCGTCTATGGAGATCTTGTTGGCGCTCTTGATGAGCAGGAAGTATTCGGCGTCCAGGAAAATGTCCATGACGATGCCGATGTTGGTGTCGACCCTCAACTGGTGCGTCGGCGTTCCCTCGACATCCTCTTCCCCGATGTACTCCACCGTGTAACCCTTTTCGGCGTAGTCCACCAGAACGCCGTCCATGTCGGACTGCAGTTTGAAGCTCATTTCCTCGATCCCGCTCATGGGTTGGGGGGTTGTCGAGCCGGTCATCGGGTTGATGGACCAGCCCTTTTCCCCGTCGAAGCACTGGGTCATGGTCGCGCCCATGATCTCGGCGTCCATCCTCAACTTGTTGGGCCGTTTCTGGGTCATGGTGAAGGGGAATTCCATGCCCTGGGCAAGAAATTTCCCGGTGAACTTCACCGAATCCACGGACTTGATCTTTTCCAGACCGCCGGTGGCTTCGATGCTCTTGGCGATCAGTTCGTCGGCGTCCATGGCTTGAACGACCACCGGTGAGATGGCGACCAGGGTCAGAAGCAGGCCGGTTGTGATCAGCCGGGCGGGGGAGATTGATTTCTTCACGGTGAAGCCCTCCTTGAGGATGGAAACGGGCCCCGTAGCCGTGGCCGGGGCCGTGAACCGGAACTGTTACGAATCTCAGCCATCCCAGTTTCAATTGGCGAAGGGATTTTGGCTAGGGGAATCTGTGAAAAGGCCCCCGGGGGGCCTTCCCCTTTACTTCCAAATCACGCGGAAGTCCCAACCCTCGGGCGCGTCGCGGTCGATCTTCACCGCGCCGCTGATTGACCCCCCGGCGGGATGTTCCAGGACAAACCGCCATTTCAGGGACGGTCTTTTGGCGAAGCGGACGATCACATCCTCGGGCGCCGAACCCATGCACTGCACCAGGCAGTCGTGATCGCCGATCCTGGTGCGGACCTTCAGATCAGGCCAGGCCGCGGGCAGGGAGGGCCGCAGGGTGACCAACGGCGGGTCCGCCGTCAGATCCACCTTCAGGCCGGCGTAATCCTGCACCACGACCCGCAGCAGTTCGGCCAGCGACCAGGCCTGGCTGGTGGCGCCGCCGAATTCGTCGTTGCTTTCCGCGCGCGCGCCGTCCCGGATCTCCTGCAGGGTGCCCACGGCGCCTTCTTCCAGGATCTCGTCCAGCAACATGCGGGTCTGGCCGAAACCGTCGCGGGGCTGGTTCAGGGCCGACACGTAACTGCCGGACAGCCACAGCCAAAGGTCGCCGTTGTGGTAGGCCTCGTCGTAGTAGTAGCTGGCCAGATCGAGATGCTTGGGATGGAAGAAAGGATCAGCCTGGTTCAACGAAAGCACACCCCACGGCATGACCAGTTGGCGGCCCGCCAGGTCGGTGATCGCGGTACGCTGCTCCGCCGTGAACAGGGTGGGCGAGGCCATCACCGCCCGCAGTCCGGTGGGGGGGAGCGGGGTGTCGGGTGACCCGACCTCGTGCGGGTGATCGACCAGCCGCCCTGCCACCCAGACCCGCGGGTGGCAGTTGTCCGCAAGCGTGGCAGCCAGTTTCGCGTAATCGGTGTCCGGCGCCGATTCGGGAAACCGCTCGGCCAGGCGCGCGGCGGTCAACAGGCCGCGATGCCACAAGGCCTGGGGCTCGACGGCCCGGTTTCCGCGGGGCGAGTAGGGATGATCCTCCCCGCCGGCGTCCATCCAGGTTTCTCCATCGCCGTGCGTGATGAATATCTCATCGTCCACCGCGTGTTTCATCGCGCCGGCCACTGCCCGGTAGATGACCGGGGCCATGTCCCGGGCAAAATCATCGTCGCCGGATTGCCGCCACAATTCGTCCAGGGCGCGCACGAACCACCAGGTGCCGTCGATGCTGGCATACTGCACCTGATCCACGGTCACGAAGTTCGGGACCCTGCCCTCGCGTTTGCTCTGTGGGTCGACATCCTGGTACTCGGCGAATGAACGAAGTAATATTTTTGCATTCTCGAAATCCCCGCTGACGATGTTCGAGCCGGGCAAATTAATAATCGTGTCTCGACCCCCCTAGGTGGTGAACCAGTAGAACCCGGCGTAGATGCCCGGCCCGCGCTGGTTCATGATCAGGTTGTCGAGCGACACACGCGCCCAGGCCAGGGCCAGGTCATCGCGCGGATCGCCGGTGGTGACTTCCGCGGCGGCAATCAGGTTTTCCAGGCGTCCGCGCCGCGCATCCATCAGCCCGAAGGCTTCGGACCGCAGCCGGCTGGCCCGCGCCGCGGCGGCCTCACAAGTAATATCGGCGGCAAACACCGCCTCGACCTTGCCCGCGGGAATTCCCGCCGGTATGCGGCCGGCGATGGCGCCCGGCAAAAAGGGCGAGGCGCGGTCCATCGCCTTGCGGGCCTTTCCTTTGGGATAGACCGTGCCCAGATACCGGCCGACGGCGCGGAAATCACTGGCCCCGCGCACCGCCACGGCCAGCCAGGCCGGATGGGCAGGGTCCGGCTCCTTGTCCAGTGCGTCCTGGCGACAGACCAACAGGTTGCCGCCTTCCCAACGGACCTCGTAACCGGGTTTGCCGGTTTCCCACAGGAAACGCATGTCCACCCGGGGCAGAAACTCGAAATTTCCTCCCGGCACGCCGTCGTAAACGACCCGGAACCCGTTTTCCCGGTCGAAAAGCTGCACCGTTTCGGTAACTATCTCGCCGCCAGGCAGAAGATGCCGCCGAACCATCTGATCCGGGGTGATCCGGGCCTCCTGGACAGTGGCCGGCCCGATAACCGTGCCGTCTTCCAGACGTAGGCTCCAGCCATCCACCACCTCGTGCATGGCGATGTAGAAGCCGTGGTAGCTTCGGGAATTGACTCCCACCGCCTCGCCCGCCAAGTGGGCCGCGCCCTTGTCGGTGAAGATGTATTCGCGGCCGTGATCGGGCGTGACGAGGATGGCCAGGTCGTCGAGGGGCGGCGCGGCCGAAGCTGCGCCCGCAACCGCGGTCAGCAGCAGGGTGGAAATCAGGATCGATCTGGAAATGACAAAACCTCCGGTTTGCGGGTAGAGCACCCGCGTTTTCCAGACAGCCACCTTAACACTCTCGCAGAAGGGTGACGATCGTAAAACCGGAAGCCGGCCGGGGAACGGGCAAGACGGTAGCGGCCGCGACGTTCCTGCGGGAAAAGGAAGGGTGTGTCACCGATCAAGTTGTCCTACCCACACCGGCACGGGGTCACATTTCGTACCGGTGCGATGGTGACGGCGACACACCCAACACCTATCCGACCATTGCGGCCGTCTTCATCTCGAAATCCCGGAGCATTTCCCCGGCCGGCCCCCTGTCGCCCACCAGGGCCAGAACCAGTTCGTGAGGACCGAGGCGACCCTCGGCGTTCCGACTATTAGTGGTCGCGGCCAGGTCCGCCGCCCGCAGGATCAACTCCCGCAGAGCGGCGTTTGGGCTCGCAACCAACGTTTTCCAGGCCTTGGGAAGCCCTGCCAGGTCCAGTTCCGTCCGACGGATCGCCAGAGTGGGATCCCATCCCGAACGCATATCATTCCGGCCCTGCAAGGTGGCCTCCTGGAGGAAAGCCCACAGGAGGTGAAGGGGGTCCATTTCGGCATGTCCCATATCGGACGCCTTTTCCTGGGCCTTGTTCATGATTGCCATCGCCTCGGGTGACCAGATACGCATGTCGAACCTCCTTTACGCTCGCCTGATAGAATGACCGGAACTCCCGGATGACTGGACGAATATCCGTCTGGGGGATTGGCCGACGGATAATCCCCGAAAGCCCCGGCCGAAATGCCTTGCCTTCGCTGGCTCGTTGTGTGGCTGTAGGTGCAGTCTGGGTGCCACCCGGGAGATAACGTGTTTCGCTTTTTTGAAACTTTTTAACTTGGTACAGTAAAGCAGCTTAACGCCATTGACAAAAAGGCGGGCGGGGATTGTATACTGTATTCACAAATTGTCACAAGCCAAGCCATGACATTTGTCATGTCAACCTGGCGGTTTATCACGGGAATGCGAGAAAATCGGCCGTCCAGAGGAACCCGATTGACTCCGCCCCCCGATTATTGGATCCTTTCGGTTGTGCCTCTGATATTGGGTCTGACGGGAAATAGCCCGAATAGGGCACAATTTCAGAGGCACAACCCAACCAAGGGGCACCCCATGAAATCCATCCTGCTCGTTCTGGCCGTTTTACCCCTGATCCCGGCCCTTTCCGGCTGCGGGGAGGAAATCCGGGACACAAAAACCCTGGGTCAGGACCAGGTCCAGGCCGCTGAAACGGTGTTTGGTCTGGAAATGACCCCGAATGAGCGGGATTTGATGATGGACGACCTGGCCGATCAAAGGAATTCCTACGACGCCATGCGCCTGAACATCCCCGACAACAGCGTCCGGCCCGCCCTGCGTTTTGATCCCCAACTGGCCTGGGCGGGAAAACTGCACGCGAAGCGCAACGAAACGACCCCGGCCAATGAACTGGCGGTCTGGGACGATCCCGGACCGGTCAAAAGACCCGCCAGGCTGGAGAGCCTGGCTTTCGCCGGCGTGGCCGAACTGGGCAAGTTGATCCGGCAGCGGCAGGTCAGTTGCCTGGAACTGACCGAATTGGCCCTGGCCCGCCTGGAAGAGTTCGGGCCCACCCTGGAGTGCGTCATCACCCTTCTGCCCGAGCGGGCCCGCCAAACGGCGCGCGAGCTGGACCGCATGCTCGACCGCGGGGAATATCTGGGCCCTCTGCACGGCATTCCCTACGGGGCCAAGGATCTGCTCGCGGTTACGGGCGCACCCACCACCTGGGGCGCCACGCCCTACCGGGATCAGGTGATCGATGAAACCGCCACCGTCGTGCGCAAACTGGACCAGGCCGGCGCCGTACTCGTGGCCAAGCTCACCCTGGGCACCCTGGCCTGGGGTGACGTTTGGTTCGGCGGCCGGACCCGCAATCCCTGGAATCCGGATGAGGGGTCGAGCGGATCATCCGCGGGCTCCGCCTCGGCGGTCGCGGCGGGACTGGTGCCCTTCGCCATCGGAACCGAGACCTGGGGATCCATCGTTTCGCCCTGCACGCGCTGCGGCGTGACCGGATTGCGGCCCACCTTCGGCCGGGTCAGCCGGGCCGGCGTCATGGCCCTGAGCTGGAGCATGGACAAGATCGGACCGATCGCCCGGTCGGTCGGTGACTGCGCCATGGTCCTCGACGCCATCCGGGGTCCCGACGGACGCGATCCCACCACCGTCGATACGCCCTTTCCCTACCGGCACGACCAGAACCTGGACGGGTTGCGCATCGGCTACCTGAAAAGCGTTTTCGACGAAGATTATCCCGGACGGGAGCTGGATCACGAAGCCTTGAGGGTTTTGAGGTATCAGGGGGTGGACCTGTTGCCCATCGAATTTCCCCTGGAGGAGATGGGCATCGATCCGGCGAATCTGGCCATCATCCTCTCGGCCGAAGCCGGCGCGGCGTTCCAGGATCTGACCCTGTCCGGTCGAGACGACGAACTTGTCCGGCAGGTCCGCCTCGCCTGGCCCAACGTCTTCCGGACCGCGCAGTTCATTCCCGCGGTGGAGTACATCCAGGCCAACCGGCACCGCACGGCCCTGATGGAAATGATGATCGAGGTGTTCCGCGAAGTAGACGTCTACATCACCCCGTCGCTGGTCGGGGACAGCCTTTTGATCACCAACCTGACCGGCCACCCCCAGGTGGTGGTCCCCGCCGGATTCACCGACGAGGACTCGCCGCACTCCATCAGCTTCGTCGGCCGACTCCATGACGAAGCGACGCTGTTGACCGTGGCCCGGGCGTACCAGAACCACACGTCATGGCACAAGAAAACCCCGCCGGGTTTTTAACCGGCGGGGTCGGTGGCAGGGGACGCGGAGGTCACGCTTTCTGGGAAATCCGCTCCAGGTCCAGGTCCATCTCCTCGACGAAGGACAGGGCGAATTCCTGCTGCCTTTCCTCGGCCGCCTGGGCCAGGTCCCGCGACAGTTTCACCGTGCTTTCGGCAAACACGTTCTCCGCCCCGCACTCGATGGCTCCGGCCTCCTGGACCGCGAACTCGAAGTCGTAGTTGTGCAGGGCGCCGGTGATGGTCTTCAGACGCAGGCGAGTGTCCGACACGAAGACGTCGAGGATCTCCCCGGCCATGTCGATGTCGCCGTCCAGACTGAAGACCAGTTTCTCCATGCTGAAGGGTTCAAGTTCCTCTTCCGGCCTGTCAAGCAGGGCCGGCGACAGGGTCCGGTTCATAGCTTCCTGGATGAGCTGGCTGCTGATCGGCTTGGGGATGTAGTCGTCCATGCCCACGTCCAGACAGGCCTGGCGGTCCTTCTTGGTGGCGTGGGCGGTCATGGCGATGATGGGCACCTGCTTGTTCCGTCCGCCGGCCTTGCCCTCGCGGATCATGGTCGTGGCTTCGAAGCCGCCCATGATCGGCATCTGGATGTCCATGAAGACCAGATCGAAATCCGTGTTCGAAAGGATCTTCAGGGCCTCCTTGCCGTCGGTGGCGCCCTGGGCCGCATACCCCAGCTTTTTCAGCATGCCCATCGCCACGGCCTGGTTCACCATGTTGTCCTCGACCAGGAGGATGCGCAGGTCCATGGCCCGCTTCCTCATCATGGTTCCTTCACCGGACTGCGCCGCCTTCCTGATCTCGGCGATCTGACCCTCGTCCGCCTTGGCAAACAACACCGTGAACCAAAAGGTGGAGCCCTCGTCTACAACGCTTTCGACGCCCATGCGGCCGCCCATCTTCTCCACGAGCTGGCGGGAGATGTTCAGACCAAGACCCGTGCCGCCGTACTTGCGGGCCGTGGAGGTGTCCGCCTGGGTGAAAACCTGAAACAGGTTTTCCTGGATCTGGGGTGGGATTCCGATGCCGGTATCGGTGACCTCGAAACGTACCCGTTCCGGCTCGAAGGGATTCTCGCCGTCGGTGCCGCCGGATATTTTCAGGCGCACTTCGCCATTCTCGGTGAACTTGAGGGCGTTGCCCACCAGGTTGACCAGGATCTGGTGCAGCCGTGCCTGGTCGCCGATCACGAACTCGGGCAGCGCGTCGTCCACGTCGAGAGTGAACTCAATTCCCTTCTGGCGGATCTGGAAGACGAAGGTATCGGCCACGCCCTGAACCGTATCGGCCAGGTGGAAGGCTTCGTGTTCGAGATCCAGCTTGCCGGCTTCGATCTTGGAGAAATCCAGGATGTCGTTGATGACCCCGAGCAGGCTGCGCGCACTGGATGCCACGATCTCCGCGGTTTCCCGCTGATTTTCGCCCAGCTCCATGTCCAGAAGAAGGTCGGACATGCCGATGACCGCGTTCAGCGGCGTGCGCAGTTCGTGGGTCAGGTTGGCGATGAACGAGGTCTTGGCCGCGTTGGCCTCGCCGGCCTCCAGTGCGGAGCGACGGGCCTTGATGGTGGCTTTTTCCAGCTCCTCGTTGGAGCGTTCGAATTCCATGGTGCGCTCGGCCACCCTTTTTTCCAGGGACTTGTTCACTTCCCCAAGTTCCGCTTCGATGGCCAGGCGTTGGCTCACGTCGCGGACGAAGCCCACCATGAGTGGACGGGAGCCGGTCGTCAGAGCGTGGGCGGTGATACTGATGGGCACCAACTCGTCGTCGGCACGCCGCATCCTGGCCTGCAATCCGGTGACCCCTCCGGCCTCCACGATCCGACGGAATTCCTGCTCCATTTTTTCCCGGTCTTCCTCGGGATACAGGTCGGGTTGGGACATGGAAGTCAATTCTTCGTGGGAATACCCCAGCATCTTGCAGGCCCTGGAGTTGACCCTGACGATGGCTGCCGTTTCACTGTCGATCAGGAAGATCGCTTCCCTCGATCCTGAAAAGATCTCCTCGAAGAGAGTTTTTTCCTTCTGAACCTCGTCGTGAGCCTGGACCATGGTCTCGTAACCCGCGGCCAGATCGGCCTGGGCGCCGCGCAGGGTTTCGATCAAATCCAGGTGGGACGGATCCTGATTCCTGTTTTCTTCAGCCATTTTTTCCGCCGGTTTCTGATTTCAGGATCTCCGTTCCCGGCGCCCTTTTAAACGGGCCCCAAGCACCGGAAATCCATCGGAATGACACCTAATGGAATTCAGGATTTCATCGGCAGGAAACAGGGGGAACTGTAGAAACAATCCGGGTTAACGATTCTCGTCGTCCAGTTCCTTCATGCGCCGCAGAATGGCCCGCGGGCTGTCTTCCTGGGCAATTCTCAGCAATTCCTCCGTGCGGGCGGAATCGGCGGCGAATTTCTTCTTCAGGCGTTCGGCGTAGGCGTCTTTCAGGACCATCAATAATTCATCGAGCTGATAGGGTTTGGGCAGATAGCTGAAGGCCCCCAGCTTGGCGCATTCCACCGCGCTGCCCAAGGAGCCGTGGCCGGTCAGGATGATGACCTCGAGGAAGTGGTGCTCGGCCTTGATCCGGGCCAGCAGTTCCTGGCCGTCCATGCCGGGCATCTTCAGGTCGATGAGCGCCAGATCGAACTTTTCGGCCCCGCACAGCTCAAGGGCGTCCACGGCGCTCGTGACCGTCCGCACTTGAAACTCCCGCATTTCCAGGCGTTCGCCCAGCGCTTCCAGGAAATCGACCTCGTCATCGACGATGAGCAGCTTGATTTTCCGTTCCTGCGCGTCAGTCATCGATCCATCCTCCGGAAAGGCCCCCCTGGGGGTACCAACAAGTTAACATTTCAAAGACCCAGCCACCGCCAGTAACCCAGGAACGCCCATCCCCACAGGACAACGAAGCTCAGGATGAAAACCGCCAGGCCATGCTTCAGGAAATCCCCCTGGGTCACCAGCTGACGGCCGGTTTTCGGATCCTTGCACATGATGTAGACCAACGCGTTGGCCGGGGTGCCGATGATCAACATGTGCGGGAACGACGACGCAAACGCCGTGGCGAACCCCAACGACCAGGGATGCAGTCCCACGCTCTGGGCCGTGGGCACGGCGATGGGGCCGACCGCCGCGACGGTGGCTCCGTCGCTCATGATGTTGGTGACCAGACCGGTCAGAAAGCTCACCGCGATGGGCAGACCGGCGTTGCCGAGCAGACCGCCGAAAATCGTCCCGTCGATCAATCCGGCCGGTAGTCCCTCGACGAATCCGCGCGCCAGGAACAGCGCGCCCCCCGTCACGGCCAGCCCCTTGCCCAAGGCACTGGCCCCGGCGTAGAGGAAAACCACGTCCCAGTGGATCTTCGTGACCTCGCTCCATTTCATCACGCCGAAAAGATTCAGGAGAACCAGGCCCAACAGAACGGGCCCGCCCATGCCCAGGCGTTCACCGCCGAACATCCACAGCAGGACCACGAGCGATGATATCCCCGCCGTGACGTATTCATCTCGATTCATGGGGCCCAGACGTTCACTCGACTCCCGGGCGATGCGGGCGATGTCCATGCTGTGAACCTTGATCCTGCCCCGGAACACGACAAAGAAATACAGGCCGACCGCCAGACCCGCCACCGGCACGAACGGCATTCCGTATTTCATCCACTCCAGAAAAGACGGCGCCATGTCGTAGTCCGCCAGGATACCGATCATCACCGCGTTGCGGCCACCCGCGGCCGGCGAGCCCGGACCGCCCACGTTGGAGGCGTAACAAAGCATCAGCGCGAACATCACCAGAAGAGGACGGTGGTCCGCCTTGGGATTCTCCTCCATCAGTTGCCTGTAGACCACCAGGAACAGCGGCATCATCAGGGCGATCAGGATCGTTTCGCTGATGAACGAACAGGTCATCGCAAACACGGGCAGGAACAGGAACAGCAGGAGCCCCAGATTCTTTACCGGCATCAGCAGCAGCATGGCGATGCGCCGGTCCAGGCCCGTGCTCATGATGACCCGCGAAAGAGCCAGCACCCCGAAGATGAACACGACCGAATCCTTGGCGAAGGCCTGGGCGATGTAGTCCGGACGCATGATCCCGCCGGCGTACATCACCACCGCCACGATCAGCGCGGTGATGCCGATGGGCACGGCGCCGCTGGCCCAGAACAGGGCGGCGGTCAGGATCAGCCCGATCATCAACTGGGCGCGGCGGGCCGAACCGGCGGCAAACCCGGCCGGTTCCTTCACCCCCGGCGGATGGTAGCGTTGGACGTAGTGCTCGGCGATGGTCTCCGAGTCGTCCAGTTCCTGGTAAGCGGGATAACCGGCAATGGCGTCGGTGCGGGCATCTCCGGTCTTGGGTTCGTCGAGAAGCCGGGCGAGGTTTTCCGGCGGCGGCATCAACGCGGCAGTCAACATGATCAAAGCGCCGAGGATGATCATCAACGGACGCAGGTTGTGGGTTCCTTTCAGCCTGTTCTTCCAGCCGCGGTATTTGACCGCGGGCATGTCCTGCCGGGCCAGGGCGTGGAATTTTTCCCGGCCCGCCTCCTTGATGATCCGCACCAGTTCATCCAGCGGTACGGGTTTGGCGAGGTAGCAGAACACACCCAACTGGCCCGCTTCCCGCGCCGAACCCACCGACCCGTGCCCCGTCAGCATGATGACCTGGACCTCGGGGCGGAACATCTTCATCTCCCGGAGAGCCTGCTTGCCTTCCATGCCCGGCATCTTGCGGTCGAGGATGACAACGTCGATTTCCCGGTCGGCTCGCACCATGCGCACGGCCTCCTCGCCGGAAGCGGCCTGCAGGACCGTGAACCCGCGCATCGCCAACCGCTCGGCCAACGGTTCGCGGAACAGGTCCTCGTCGTCGGCCAGCAGAACCTTCAACGGATAACCGTACGCGCTCATGTCACCTCCCTTCTAACGCTTCAGGGGCAGCTCGACGGTGAACTCGCTGCCTTCTTCTGGAGAACTGTGCACTGTCATGTGCCCGCCCAGACCCTCGATGATTCCATAACTGACGCTCAACCCCAGCCCGGTGCCCTTGCCCGGGGCCTTGGTCGTGAAAAACGGCATGAACACCAGCTCCAGCGCCTCGTGATTCATGCCGTGGCCGGTGTCCCTTACGGTCAAGGTGAACCGATCGCCCCGTTTTTTCGTGGTGATGGTGATCGTGCCCGCCCCGGTAATCGAATCGGCGGCGTTTTTCAGCAGGTTCAGCACGACCTGCCGTAGCTGCCGGTGATCGGTGATGACGGCCGGCAATTCGGGATCGTAATTCTTCACCACCGTGATGTCGGCCACTTCCAGTTCGGAACTCAGCAAGCCGTGGACCAGGTCCTCGATCAGGTCGTGCACATCCCTTTCCTGCAATTCCACCTCGCGCTGGCGCACAAAACCCAGCAGTTGGCGCGTGATGTCGGTGCAGCGGTAGACCGCTTCCTCGATGGTGTCGAGGTGTTCCCGCAGTTTTTCCGGCGTGGGGGTCTTCCCGAAGCGGGGGTCGAGCAGATCCTTTACCAACCCGGCCTTTTCCGACACGATCGCCAACGGATTATTGATCTCGTGAGCGATGCCCGCCGCCAGTTCCCCCACCAGCGCCAGCTTGGCCGCCTGTCCGAGCTGGCGGGACAGCAGCCGCTCCTTGAGCTGGGCCTCGTACTGCTGCTGCGCCACCCAGCGGGCCTGCAGCCAGATCACCAGGCCGCCGATCAGGCAGAACAGGGCGGAGAACAACCAGATATTTGTTGCGATGTTCGTCAACAGGCCGCCGCCGGGTTCCTCGATTTCCACGACCTGGGCATCCATCTGGGCCCGGGCGACCACCGGCGACAACACCGCCCGGAGAATGCGTACTTCCCCCCGCGGTTCCAGCTTGAGGGCCATGGTGAAGTGCGGTTCCTCGCGGAACCCCAGGTAGACGTCGGTGATGACGTGGGAGGACGCCCCCGCCAGCAGCCGCGTGAACCAGGCCTCGCCGCTGTAGTTCTTTTCTTCCAGGTGAGGCAGGGGGCCGGCGTAACCCAGCACCCGGCCTGAACCGTCCAACACCGATAGATCGATGAACGCTTTGCTGACCGAACGCAGGTCGGCCAGGTGGGATTCCAGATCGTCGCGCCGGGGTTCCAGCAGCGCGCGGGTATCGTCCGTCAGATCCGTCAGGTTCAACAGCCGGTCACCCAGGTACATCTCCAGCATGGCCGCCTGATGGTAGGCCAGCAACTCGCGGTGACGCTGCTCGGCGTCCCTGACGACCAGACGGTATTGGAGATGGAAGAACAGCGTCAACAGGAGCAACGGAATGAAGTAGAGGAACGTCAGGCGTACAAGGGCATGGCGAAGAAGGCCCCGGTAGATATCGCCGCGGCGTTTGGCGTCGGAGCGGAAACCGATTGGCGCGGCTATGAGGGAACCTCCCGGACTGAATGACTTGCAGCCAAGTCCCGGTCGCGCGGACGATATACCTCAACAGGTTAACAAAAAAGTGGAGAAGTTGTATGGAAAAAGGCTTCCCTGGGGCGCCCGGTCGGTCAGATGGATCCGGGTTCAGGCGAATTTTCCGATGATTCCCTCTCCAGGCCTTCGGCCAGTTCCCGGCAGGAGAGCGTGCCCGGCTGGCAGCTGTCCAGGTGGGGCAAATGCCCTTTCCTGCTCAATTCGGCCAGGGCGTCGGGGTTGTTGGCGAGGGGACATTCGCCCGCTGAACCGCAGGACGAGCAGACGCCCTTGGATTTCACGGATTTCCAGCCGGCGCGGACCGCCCAGACGAGGGCGGTGGCCACGGCCACACCGATGATGATCATTTCCAGCGTCGAACCCATCACGCGCCCCCGAAGCCCAGCAGCATCCCGCCCTGGTAGACCAGGAAGGTCACGATCCAGGCCAGGGCCGTCAGTCCGAAGCTCTGGGCGAGGGCCCACTTGATCGACCCGGCCTCCTGCTTGGTGATGGCGAAGGTCGCGATGCAGGGTGTGGCGATGAGGGCGAAGAGCATGATGCAGAAACCGATCAACGGCGTGTAGCGGTCACGCAGCTGGGCGCGCAACTTGTCGTTGGTCTCGTCGGCCTCGCCGACGGCGAACACGATGCCCATCTGGGCCACGAACACCTCCTTGGCCGGGATGGCGCCCACCAGGGCGATGCCGATGCGCCAGTCGAACCCCAGGGGCTGGATCACCGGCTCAAGCAACCTGCCCACCCTGCCGGCGATGGAATAGGAAAGTTCGGCGGCCTGGGCCAGGTTCGCATCGTCGATTTCGCTGAACACCCTGGCCGATTCAGCGGTGGTGTTGTCGAAGCCGGCAGGCAGGATGTAGTCGGCCGGCGGTTTGGGATAGAAGGTCAAAAACCACAGGATGACGGCCGCGCCCAGGATAACCGTGCCGGCCTTCTTCACGTAGAGCCAGGCGCGGGTCCACATCTGCACCAACAGGCTGGTTGCCGTCGGCATGCGGTAGGGCGGGAGCTCCATCAAAAACGGCGTGTTTTCGCCGCGGAACAGGGTGGTCCGCAGGAAGTAGGCGCCGCCCAGGGCGAGCAGGATGCCGGTCACGTAGATGGCCCACAGGGCCGGACCCTGCCACCGGGCCGGAAAAAAGGCCGGAATTATCAGGGCGTAGATGGGCAGCCGCGCCCCGCAGCTCATCAAAGGCAGCACCATCATGGTGATCAGGCGGTCGCGCCGCGACTCCAGGGTGCGCGTGGCCATGATCGCCGGCACCGTGCAGCCGAAACCGATCAACAGCGGAATGAAACTCTTGCCGTGCAGACCCACCTTGCTCATGAAGCGGTCCATGACGAAGGCGGCCCGGGCCATGTAGCCGGTGCCCTCGAGAATGGCGATGGCCATGAACAGCAGCACGATATTGGGCAGGAACACGACCACGCCGCCCACGCCGCCGATGACCCCGTCGACGATGAGCGACTTGAGGGGACTGCTGCTGCCCGGACCCCACAGCCCGGACAGGAACCCGGACAGCCAGCCGAAGCCGCCGTCGATCAGGTTCATCAGGGGGTTGCCCAGGGAAAAGGTCAGGGTGAAGATCATGTACATGAGCATCAGGAAGATGGGCACGCCCCACACCGGGTGCATGACCACCCGGTCGATGCGGTCGCTGACCGTGGTCTGGGCCACGGCCGGGGCCCGGCAGACGCCCTCGCAGATATCGGAGATGAATTCGTAACGCAACCGGGCCAACAGGATGTCCGGTTCATCGGTGGACTCCGCGGCGAACGACGCGGCCAGTCCCATGATCGCTTCCCGCGTGCCGGGAACGGCCAGTCCTTCGATGACTTTTTCGTCGTGACCCACCAGTTTGACGGCCTGCCAGCGGCGGTGTTCGCCCTCGGGCAGCAGGTCCTCGATATCGCTGATGACCCTTTCAACCCGGGAACCGTAGTTCACCCGGGAGGGTCCGCCGCGGGTTTCCAGGGCGGCCAGGTAGGCGGGTCCCGGTCCCGACTCCCGGCACACGCCCGCAGGACCCGGCAGGGGGGCATGGCTGATGGCCACCTGCATGATGGCCTCGACCAGATCGTCCATGCCGACGCCCTTGTTGCCGATGGCCGGCACCACCGGCACCCCGAGTTTCTCGGCCAGGCGCGCGGCGTCGATCTTCAGGCCGCGGTCCCGGGCCACGTCCGACATGTTCAGCACCAGCACCAGCGGCCGGCCGATTTCCAGCAGTTCGGTCGTCAAAAAGAGATTGCGCTCGAGATTGGCCGCGTCCACCACGTCCACCACCACGTCCGGGGCGGCATTCAACAGATAGTCGCGGGCCACGAGTTCTTCTTCGGAAAAGGCGGTCAGGCTGTAGGTGCCGGGCAGATCGACCAGGTCGAGCTTCACGTCGCCGCGCTTGTACGTGCCCTTTTTCCACTCGACGGTTACACCGGGGTAATTCCCCACGTGCTGCCGCGCACCGGTCAGGCTGTTGAAGATGGTGGTCTTGCCGGAGTTGGGATTACCGGCCACCGCGACGGTGATGGTCTTGTCGAGAGTCCGGGTCACTATTCCACCGCAATACGGGCGGCCATGCCCCGGCCGATGACGATCCGGCTTCCCTTGACCGCGATCACGAAGGGACCGTGGCCGGAGTTCTGAATCACTTCCAGTTCGGCGCCGGGCAGCAGGCCCAGGGCGGCCAGGCGGGTGCGCAGCTGGCGGCCACCTTCGATGGACCGCAGAATGGCCTTCTTCCCCTCACTGATCATTGTCAATGGCATGATCATCCCTCCGCCTTGCTGTCCTTCTTGTTTGCCTGCTCGACCAGTTCGGCCGGCAGGGAAACATCGAGGTCGTGGCCGCAGACATCGCGGCCACAGGAGCGGCCGTTCTTGTCCGTGTCGTTTTTGCCGCAGAAGAATCCTGCTTCATCATCCCACATCACATCGTTCACCGGGCAATTCTCGAAGTATTCCACGAATTTCACGAGTCGGTCGAGGATCTGGACGTTGATGGCGTGCTCCATGCGGCAGGCGCCCTCGTCGGCCTTGTCTTCCGGCAGCCCGAGCACCTTGTTGAGGAACTTGGACAGGGTCTGGTGGCGCTTGACCACGTCCAGGGCGATGAGCTGGCCCGAATCGGTCAGCGTGATCACGTCGTAGGGAGCGTAGTTGACCAGTTTTTTCTCGGCAAGGGAGCGCAGAGCCTGGGTCACCGATGAATTCTGCACGCCCAGTCGCAGCACCAGATCCTTGGCCCGGGCCGCGCCCTTGGCCTCGACGGTGTGGTAGATCGCCTCCAGATAGTCTTCGAGACTGGAACTTACCTGCGATTCTCCGGCCAACATCGTTCAGCCCCCTTTAAACCCGGAACCAGAAGCGATTACGGGTCGTTTTCAAGATCCATGAAAAAGTTTTGTCTCAACAAAGAATCGTAACAAAATCGTGGGCTGTCCAGTTATTTGTTGGGTTTTTCGGGAAAATGCAGGAAATACCGAGGGCCGTGTTCTGGATCCCGTGTTACAACAACGACCGGTCGGCGGCACAACCTATTCCTTGGGATAGGTCTGCCACATCACGTTGATGATCAGCCAGGTCCCCTTCACCTTGGCCAGCTGGATGAAGTCGATGCCCCACTCGGAGTCCAGGCGCACGACCGCGGTCTGGTCGAGCTGGTCGAGGATCTTCACCTCGGCCTTGGCCGTTCCGGGGTCGATGCCGCCATCCTGGTTCCAGTGGAGAGTCAGTTCCCTCAGTTCGTCCCTGGTCATCCACATTTCGCGGTAACCGGTTCCGTCCTTGTCCGGCACGAAACCGATCTTCTGCAGCTTGGCATGAACGTTCTCATCGACCAGTTCCGGCTTCATCTGGTAGATCGAGTTGACGTAGTTCAGGACGGCCTGGCGAATGGCCTCCTCGTCGGTGGGTTCGGTGGCTTCGGCCGGCTCGGTGGCCAGGGCGGTTGCCGCCATGGTCAAGGCAATCACTAAAATGAGTCCGGTCCATTTGTATTTCATGAAATTCATCATGACCTCTTTCGTAATTCCCCCTGCGGCCAAAACCGGCGGGGCGGTTGTTCTTGCCTATCTGTTTTCCCGCTCCTCGAACAACATGACACCCGGGGTGCCGTCGATATCATAGCTGAGCGCCAGCATCCCGGTCATGAAGCCGAACTTCTTCACGACCGACATCTGGGCCAGATACCGCTGCTCGAGGGCCATGGCGGGCTCGGGGCACGCCATCATGGTGCCGCCGGCCGGACCCATGGAGACGTCGCCCGGCTGGTTGCCGGTATTGGCGGCCGCGAAGTAGGTGTTGCAGCCGCTGTTGCCGCCCAGGCGGCCGTCCTTGAAGAACAGGGTCACTTCCGGTTCGGCAGGCGCCGGCTCGTCCAGGTCCCACCAGCGCAGCACCCATTCGGTTTCGGCGATCGTCTCCAGGGATAACCGCCCGGTTTCGCTGGTGGCCGCCAGGGGCGTCAAGCCGCCGTCTTTCAGGTCCCAGCCCACCATGGCCAGTTCGCCGGGACAGCACATGGCGTCTTCGGGTCCGGCCCGCAACAGATCCAGAAAGATGTGTCCTTCCAGGATCCCCGCCTTGCGGATCTGGACCCGGTCGCCGACCAGCACCGTACCGAGGTTCTGCAGCAACCCGTCCCTGAGCCCGACCACCGCCAGGTAGATGTTTTCGCCCGTTCCCCCGGAGTTGGCGCCCAACAGGACCGCCGCCTCGTCGGCTCCGTCGCCGTCGAGGTCGCCCATCAGGTGGAAGTCCCGCACGAAATCGACGCTCGGCCGCGAAGCCGCGCCCTCTGCGAAGGGTTCGCCTTTCCAGACGCCGTCTTTCAGGGTCACGGGATCCTGTTCCTCGATACCCATGTAGGTCGCGTTCTTCAGTCCGTCGAGGGTCAATTCGGCGGGTTTCAGTTCAGCGGGTTCCTTTTTCCCGCACCCGGCCACACACACCACCAGGGCCATGAGCAGCACCGCCAAGACAACGAAGGTCGATTTCATGGGTTCCTCCTATTTCAATTCGACATCCAGCTTGCGAATGAAAACGCCGAGCAGATCCGGACGCACGTAACACACGGAAAAAGTGGCCATGGGGTTGGCGTCGGGCTTGAACAGGGCATAGCTCCACTTGAGCATGGTCTTTCCCGCCGAGTAGTCGACCATGTCGATGGTGCGCCCGTTGATGAATCCCTCCAGTTCGCGGGCGATGAATCCAGGCGGATTGCCGATCGACACTTGGGTGCGGCCCGCCCGCAGATCCGCCAAGCCGCATTGCTCCAACACGGAATACATGGAAAAACGCGACACCTGCCGTCGGCGAAGAAGCGTGAAACGATCGACGAAGCCCTCGGTCTGGTCATCAGTGAGGTTCAGGAAGGTGACTTCGGCCAGGTAGCCCACCGCGCCATCGGTGCGGGTGCCCGAACGCATGCGCAGGTAGTACAGCACTTCGCCGGCGACCCAGTTGCGGGCTGCCGCTTCTTTGATGAGGCCGTCACTGCTGGCCGCCAGTTCCTCGACCAGGAATTTCGCGAAGGGATCATCCGGGTTGGGGAAACTCAGGCGGCGGACATCGCTGAAGGTGGATTCCGAATCCATCTTCAAGGTCAGGGAAATCTGCTCGTCGGCCACGAGACGGGAATCCTTGAAAATGGGTTCGCACGAAATAATCTCATAGGGGGATTTCAGCTTGGTGCGACCGAGCATACCCTTGGCCACGAGCTGCTCCACGCTCTTGGAAGCGATGTTGCGGGATTTTCCCAGCCCCTCGGCCAGAGCCCCGATATTGATGATTTCGCCCTTCTCGAAGCCGGCCTGCCCCTGGGTTATGGCCCATTCAAGGTAGGCCGCGACCTGATCGGCCATCGGGCTTCCCGCCGGAGGCTGAGGCTGGGTCAACTGGTACAACTCGAAGGAATTCTTGTATTTCTCCGGATAGTCTTTGCTGTGCGGTCGACCCAGGGGCATGACATTCTCCTGTCAATCTATTGTCTTTAAAAACTTTATAACACAGAACACAAAGACAGGCAACAATGATTTAATGGCTTTACACTTTCATGGTTTTAAGATATATTGATGACATCATTAATGCATTAAGGTTAAAACTCACCAATGGGGGTATTCTGATGAAAAAATCGATCATGATGTTGACGGGGTTCCTGGTCCTGTTCGCGGCCATGATGCTATCCGGTTGCGCCCCAGTCCCCTACCAGGGCGGTCCCGACTGTTACGTTGAAATCGTCTACGTGCCCGTTCCGGTTCCCTATCCCGACCCCTATCCCGTGCCGGTTTACCTCGAAGAACCCGCCCAGCCCTCGCCTCGCCGAAAACCCCTGGTCAGGCCGCGGGGCCCTGGCGATGACCCTCCGCGCACCAAGATTCCAACCGGCCGCCGCGGACACGATGACAACAGGACACGCAACTTCAAGCGCGGGAGGGATGATCATGATGACTCGGGGATCGTTAGCACTGACGGTAGGGATGACTCTGCTTCTGGCCGCCTGCACCAGCACTTCCGAACCCGGTCCACGCCCCGACCTGCCCCGGAATCTGGTCGGCGTCTGGGTTCTTGAAGGAGGGGCCACCGACGGGATCCAGGTTTTCGCGCGTACGGCCACCCTCTCCGGCAAACATCCCGGTTATGAATTCGGGGAGCACGGCGGATTGAAGGTGCGCAAGGCGGGTTGGTGCCTCACCCCGCCGATAACCTGGACGAATCACGAAGGTCTGTGGAGCCTGGTCGATAACCGGATTCTGGACATTCGCCACGCCTGGCGAGGGAACCCGCTGGAATATCAGCTCGAAATCATGTCGCTCGGTCCGCGCCGGTTGACCTGCCGGGTGAGAACCGACCCGCGGTGATGGCCAGGTTGCCTAAACAGCGGCGGCCTACCTATGGTTGATGTTTGATATCGCCGAGCAGGTTGCGCGCGGTGGTTGCCTGGCCGGGATATTCGGCCGCCTTTCCCAGGTACCGGCGAGCATCGGCCTCGCGGCCCAGTTCGATGGCGCAGTAACCCATCATCAACCAGCCGCGTCCGAAATCCGGATCCAGCTCACAGACGTGGCCGAATGCCGTCAGGGCGGCCTCGAAATCCTCGTCCAGATATTCGAGATCACCAAGCAATGACCACAACCCTACGGTTTCCTTCTCGCTGAGCGCCGTCTGCAGGGTTGCGCGGGCCCGATCGTAATCGTGGGCGCGAAGCCAGGCCGAAGCCAGACGTTCGAATTCTTCCCCGCGGCCGGCCTCCACACTGGCGGTGGCCGCCGGCATGGCCATGGCCTGCTCGTAATACCGCGCGGCCCGCACCGGCACCGAGATCACCGCGTAGAGATCGCCTAGTTGGACCGCCTCGCCGCGGGTCAGAGGCCGCAGGTAGCCGGTGACGGTCAGGCTGACGGCGGCCGCCCGGTAATCCTCCTGTCCGGCGGCGAACTGGTAGGACAGTTCCCAGGCCCGCGGCACGGAGGGGTTGTCCGCCAGCAGATGATCCATGAACACCTCCACGCGGCCCGGCCGGCCGGCCTCGATGCCGGCCGAAATCAGGGCCTGATACCAGTCCAGATCCGCGCCCTCCCGGTGGTTGTTCAATAACTTTTCCAGAGTCGTCAGGGCCCCGTCGGGTTCCTTGCCCATCAGAAGGCTGACGCCCGCGTAGTAGAGAATTTCCGGTGTGTGCTCCGGAGTCAGATCGTAAGCGCGGCCGAACGCCTCCCCGGCCTCCGCGTACTTCTCCAGTTCGTAGGCGGCCTCGCCCAGCCGCAGCCAGCCGCGACCGTACCGGGGTTCGAGTTCCACTGCCCTGGTCAGATCCTCATAGGCCAAACCGCTCTGTTCCAGGGCGAAATGGCTCAGCGCCAGATTGAACAGCAGCAGGTGGTGCGCCCGGTCCGGTTGCCCCTCCAGCCACCCTGACATGACCTCGGCGGCCCCTTCGAAATCCCCTTCATCCTGCCGGTTGCGGGCCCGAAAAAGTGCTTTCTTCCCCCGCGCGCTGAGCCCTTCCCCGGATTCAATGGCGGCCTGCTCCTCTCGAAGCTCTACCTCCGTCTGCGAGGCTGCGACCGCAGGGATGCAAATAATCATCCCCATCAACACCACGAGTGCCGATGGAGCGATTCTTCTTTTCAAGCCGGGATGTTCCTTCGTCAACGGGGCGTCATGGAGGCCTCGGAGCCATGGATGGCGGAGAGGCCGCAATGCCGAGTCGGCCCGCAACAGGAAGTTGCGGACCGACGTCCCGGTTGACGAAGGAACATTCCGGCTTGAAAAGAAGAATCGCTCCATCCCCACCCTCAATTGTTCAAGGTGAAACGAATAGTAGTAACCACCCAAGAAGGCACCGCCTGACCGTCGATCACCCCAGGCTGAAACCTCCAATGCGGAATGGCTTTCAGCGCCGCGGCGTCGAACAGGCCCTTCGGTTGGGCATCGAGCACCGACACCTCGCCAATGGTCCCGTCGGCCCGAACCAGCATCTTGACCTTCACGTAACCCTCGATGTTTCGCTGCCGGGCCTTGTAGGGATAGACCGGCGCGTTCTGCACCACCTTGCGCGGTGGCTGGTCCAGATCGCCGCTGTTGAAGATGAACTCCCCGCGCGCGGGACCACCGGCGAAGAGCGAAGGATCGATCCGCACCTGGATATCCAGCGGCGCGGGACCGCGGAGGGTGGGCCGGGCCAGTTCGGGGGTGAAATCCATCTCGGGCTTGGGTTTGGGCCTGGGGATCTCGCGTTTCTCCTGGGGCGGAGGCGGTGTAGCTGGCTTGAGGGTGATCAGATTCACGGATATCGGCGCGGTGGAGGTCTGGCGAACGGGCCGGTCCCTCGCCAGGAGTGCGGCCGAGACGAACAGGATGATGTTCAGCGCCACGGCCACGACGGCGGCGAAAGCCAGCAGCATGCCCTTGCGAAGTTTCATTCACCCGTTTCCCGTTTGGCGGCCAGACTCACGTTCTTCGCGCCGGCCAACCGGCATTGATCCATGGCCTGCACCACGGTGCCGGTTTTGCTGTCCTTGTCCGCCACGATCACCACGCCGCTATCGGGGTCTTCGGCCAGCGCGCGTTCGATCAGGGCCCGCACGCTGCGTACGTCGATGCGCTTGCCTTCCATGTAGACCTGCCCGTCGGCGCTGACGCCGAGCATGATGTTGCCGCGCTCCTTCATCTCCGCCGTGGCCGCGGTGGACCGCTGCACGTCGATGCCCGTCTCCTTCACGAAGCTGGTGGTGACGACGAAGAAGATCAGCAGCAGGAACACCATGTCCACCAGGGGACCCATGTTGATGTTCACCTCGCTGCCGCCTCCGCGCAGGGTGTTGCGTACGTTGATCATGACTGGGTCCCTTCGGTCAGGTGGCGGGCCAGCACCGCCGTCGTTTCGTCGAGATTCGTCTTGAGCGTCTGGGCCGTTCGGTTCAACCGGTTGCTCATCAACAGACCAGGGATGGCCACCAACAGCCCGGTCTGGGTGGTGATCAGGGCGATCGAGATGCCGCTCGCCATGGCGCGCGAGTTGCCCGTGCCGAAAACCGAAATCACGTCGAAGGTCTCGATCATGCCCAGCACCGTACCCAGCAGGCCCAGCAACGGGGCCACCGCCGCCAGCACCGCGATGGTGGCCAACCGGTCATCCAGGGTTTGTTGGAGCTGGAGCGAGACCTGGCCGAGGATCTTCCGGTCCAGCCGGATGACACCCGACCGTTCCCGCAGGAAATCCCGGACCAGCCGGGCCCTCAGGCCCAGATCGTGACCAGTGGGAATCGCGCCCTGTCCCGTCACCAGGGCAATGGCCTCCTTCCGGTCCAGATCGCCACGGCCCAGGACGGAAAATTCCCGCCAGCGGTCCACGATCATCGTCCACAGGACCACCGAGGTGATCACCAGCGGCAGCATGATCCAGCCGCCCTGACGGAAATAATCTACCGTGAACCAGAACGCGTCGGTCATGAAGCCCCCGTGATCTTCTGCTTGTCGATGATGTTCGTCAGCTGCACCGCCTTGGCCTCCATGTCGCCGATCAAATGATCCGATTTCCGGGACAGGTAGGTGTGCAGCAGCATGATGGGGATGGCCACCGCCAAGCCCAGTTCGGTGGTCACCAGGGCCTCGCTGATGCCCCCGGACATGAGCTTGGGATCACTGGTGCCGAACAGGGTGATGACCCGGAAGGTGTCGATCATGCCCGTGACGGTACCCAACAGGCCCAGCAGGGGCGCGACGGCGCCGAGGACCGCCAGCATGGCGATCCCTTTCTGGACCTGGGGCAATTCATGCAGGATCGCCTCCTGCAGCACACTCTCCAAGGTTTCCCGTGAATCGTTCCGGGCTTCCAGCCCCGCCCGGATAACCCGGACCACCGGCCACTTCTTGCCCTGGTGCCCGGCGACGATCCTGTCGCAGGCCGCCCAATCTCCCTTGGCCGCCAATTCGTTCACTTTGCCCATGATGCGGTCCGTGTTGCCGTGCATCCGGTTCAGGTAGACGATCTTGATGACCACGATCACCAGTGCGGCCAGGGCGATCAGGAAAATGGGCCAGATGATCGGCCCACCCTGCTGCACGTGTTCGAAGAAATCGGTACCTTGGGTGATCTGGCGCAACGCCGCTCCGCCGCTGATGTCGAGGGGAACGACGTCCGACTCCCCGGCCAGATACCTGTCCAGTGACCGCCTCACCGAACGCGGCGGTAGTTCCGCCAGGGCGAACAGGCGATGCCCCTCGGGAGACCAGACCAGGAATCCCGTTTCCTCCGCGGTCTGATAGACGGTTGTGAATTTACCCAACTGGAAGATCCGGCCCGTGGTTTGGCGGCCGTCCCGTCCGACAAACTCGCCTTCGCGCAGACTGACCTGACCGCCCCGGTCGATTTCGTCGAAGAAGACCGTGGTCATGCCGGCGATGTCGTCGATATCAGGGAAATAGCCCTTGTCCAGAAGCGGGCTGATGGTCTCCAGGCGCCAGTCCGCCCCCGCGCTCAAGGGCGAGGCCTTCAGCAACGATTCCAGATCGCGGGCCGCCACCCGTACGTTGCCTGAAATTTCCCGAAAACCCAGCTCCCGGCCCGACCATTGCTCGGACAGCTTTTCCCGCTGGAGACCCGCCTCTACCTGGCGCCCCTCCAGGTCCCGCAGATCCTGCTCGAGAGCGGCCTGCTCCTGTTCCAGCCGCAGGACCTCCGCCTGCAGCTTTTCCCGGTCCGCCAGGATGACCTCTTCCGCCCGGTGGGCCTCTTCCTGCGCGGCGGCGCGGTCGGCGGCGGCCTTGCGGGCCGCTTCGCGAATGTCCTGCCCCGCGGCGGGAGTGGCCAGCACGATCAACAACAAAACGGCGACGTAGGTTTTCATTGTCCGATCCTCCCCAGGGGAAGATCGATCAATTCGACGGGGCGCATCCTCGCCGCCATCTCCATGGCCAGGCCGATGCGCCGCTTGGCGCCGCCCGGCAGTTCGATCCACCGATCGGCGGACAGATCGAAACTCCCCACACGGTCGCCGTCGGGAGTGCGCCAAAACAGCGCCACCCGACCGATGCGCAGCACGTCGGCGTGGATCTGTTCGCCCTGGATCTCGATCATGTCCTGGTAGACCTCCACGGTGGAGGCGTACCCGGCCTCGACCTGCAGGGCTTCCAGCAACCGCCGCAGTTTTTCGGCTGAGGTCACGTCCGGCCGCACCAGTTCATCCCCCACCGAGGCCAAGCGCAGGTTGCGCTCCTCCGGCAGGAAGGGAAGACTTCCGGCGACCGACTCCTCCAGCCGGTGGAAAATCACCATCAGGGTGTCCTGCATGCTGTCTTCCAGTCGGTCCGCCTCGCCGAGGCGCCGCCGCAACTCCGCCACCCGGTCATCCAGGGCCCGGGCCTTGGCCGATTCCTCGACTTTGCGCTCCCGCAACCACTGGACGCCGGCGGTGGCGGACCGGAACCGGCGCACCAGGTCGGCTTTTTCCTCGGACCATTCGTCCTGCCGCTGTTGCGTTTCCTGGCGCGTGTCGATGGCCTGCTCGATATCCCGACCAGCAGCCTGACGAGGATCACCCTCGGTCTGGGCCGGCGCGGCGGCTGCCCACCCCCCCAGCAGAATCGACAGCACGCCCGCACCCAGGACATGTTTCCGGACGTGCTTCTTGACCTGCAGCCAACGAACACTGTTGGACAAACCCATACAATCCCTCAACTCGTTATGATGATTTTGGATCGATCGATTGGCCGGACGGAAAGAAAAGGCTTCCCGACTGTACCAAAACGCCATTATACGAAATCGGGAGGTGCTTGCAGACACAAAATTAGACGGTCGGTCATTCCACCCAGGGTTGGAAGGAATTGAAGAACGTGATGTAGTCGGAATTCTTCCACACCCCTCCCTGCTTGTTCCAGGCCGCCAGGATGTAGATGTCGCCGTCGATGAGCAGGCCGCGGACCCAGACCTCGCCGGGACCTTCATCGGGCTTGGCCGTGACATCGACCCCTTCGGCGATGATCCCGTTGCCGAAATCCTTCTTGAGAACTTGCTGGCTGATGATTTTCGCCCCGAATTGTTCAAGGGAACTTTCGACCCGGCTGATGACGTGTTTGGAGCCGGCCATCGATCCGTCCTCGTCGTGCAGATTGAAGGTGGCGGTCACCGAGCAGCCTTCACCATCCTTCTGGAAGCGGTCGCAAAAGACATAGTTGACCTGGACGATGTCGTCCCACAACTCGCCCCCGAACAGGTCGGGTTCGTTGCTGCGCGTCACCAACTTGCCGCAGCCCCCTGGAAACGTGATCTGGAAGTCACCGTTCTCGTTCGTGTAGACGACCGGGTCGGTCGAGAACTTTTCCGGTTCCTCCCTGACCGGACCCTTGGCCGGTTCGGTCTCCTGATCCCGGGCCGGATCCGAAGCGGCCGCCGGCAGGGAGGTCGCGAGCAACAAGAGGGCGACGAACCCGATCACGATTTTTTTTAAAGCAGCCATGATCAACCCAACAACTCTTCCGTCTGATCGATGAGCGAACCGAACAGCGCGATGACGTCCGCCATGGGACCGGACGTCGCCATGTCCACCCCGCCCAGCTTGATGGTGTCGACGGGATACCTGCTGCATCCGGAACGCAGGATGTCCAGGTATTGTTCCCGATCATTCTCGCCGCCGGCCAGCACCTTGCGCGACAGGGCCACCGCGGCGGAATAGGCCGTGGCGTACTGGTAAACATAGTAGTTGTAGAAGAAATGGGGAATTCGGCACCAGGTCAAAGGGCTGCGAGCGGGATCGAACTCCACCGCGGGGCCCCAATACTTGACCAAAAGTTCCTGGTACAGCCCGCCCAGCGAGTCGGGCGTCAGGGTCTGTCCCTCCTCGCCCAGCTTGTGGATCCGGTGCTCGAACTCGGCGAACATGGTCTGCCGGAACACGGTGTTGTTGATCTGGGACAGGTGGTAATCCAGCAAGTAGAGCTTGCGCTGCTTGTCGTCGGCGGTCTTCAGCAGATGATCCATAACCAGCAGCTCGTTGAACGTCGAGGCCACTTCCGCGGTGAAGATGGGGTAGTCCCCGTAGACGTAGGGTTGGTTGCGCACCGCCAGCCAGGAGTGCATCGAATGGCCCAGCTCGTGGGCCAGGGTGAAGGTGTCGCCCAGCTGGTCCGCCCAGTTCAGCAGGATGAACGGCGGCGTGTCGTAGACGCCGTTGGAGTAGCCACCGCCACGTTTGCCCGCGCTTTCGTGCACGTCGATCCAACCGCCTTCGATGCCCCCCTTGACGGTCGCCAGGTAATCGGGACCCAGAGGGGCGAAGGCTTCCAGCAGCATGGCGCAGGCTTCGTCGTAGGTGAACTTGAACTCGCCCTTGGCGAACAGGGGTACGGTCAGATCATATTCCCTGAGCGGGTCCAGACCGAGCACCCTCTTCTTCAGGGCGGTGTAGCGATGGATGGTGTCGATGTTGTCGGTGACCGTGCCGATCAACGAATGGAACACCTCCGGCGGCACGCCGTCCGGATGCAGAGCCGCTTCCAGGGTGCCGACATGTTTCCGGGCGCCGGAAAAGAACACGTGGTTCTTGACGTTGGCGTCCATGTTCGCGGCCAAAGTGTTCTTCAGGGCCCCGTAGGCGTCCAGGAAGTTGGCGAAGGAATCCTCGCGCAACCGCCGGTCCTGGGACTTGAGGAACTTGTAGTACCGGGCCTTGGTCAGGGCGACCGTCCGGCCTTCCTCGTCCTCGACCGGAGCGAACTGGAGGTCGGCGTTGTCGAAGGCGTTGAAGACCTGGCTCGCCCCGTGCGCCATCAGGCCGGCGCCCGCCAGCAGCGCTTCCTGCTCGGGGGACAACGTGTGCTCCCGCGCCCGGTGGATGTTGTGGAAGAAATGCTCATAGGGTTCGAGCCCCGGCTCCTCGGCCACGAGTTCGGTCAGGCGATTCGTCTTCATGGCCAGCAATTCGGATTCGAACCAGCTGACCGCCTCGGACACGCGCACCGCCAGACTCGACACCCGTCCCTTGCGGGCGGTGTTCTCGCCGATCCGGGTGTCCTCGTCGCTTTTCATGCCCGCGAAGACAAAGGTCTTTTCCAGCAGCCGCCGGGTGTGGTGGATAGCCTCGATGGTCTCCAGCAGGCCCTGGCCCGACACGGCCAGGGAGCCCTGCCTGCCCGCCAGGCCCCGCAGGGACGACTCGATCTCGGCGAAGGCGACTTCCCAGCTTTCCCAGTCGGGAAAGATCATTTCCAGTTTCCACTTGAAGCGATCCTCGATCTGGGATCTTTCGACGGGCGAACCGCCCTGCGTCTGGTCGGGCATGGATTCCTCGTTCCGGGTCGGGTGGATCAATGATTGACCGGGAGAATAGGACAAGAAAAGCCCCTTGCCAACATCGGCAAGGGGTCATTCAGAATGAATAATCAGGCGCTCGGAATCAAGGGACGAATCAACGCGCCGCGCGGGTCATGCCTCTACCGGCTTGGGGGACGATTCCATGAGGAGCCCGGTTTCCTTCAGGGTCGCGATGAAGCCCCATTTTTCGATGGGCTTGACCACATAACCGTCGGCCGAGGCGTTCAGGGCCTGCATGATGTACTGGTTGTCCTCCATCGCCGAAGTCATGACCACCTTGGCGCCGCGGCCCAGGGGCATGCCGTTTTCCGCTTCAATCTGGCGCAGAAGCACCAGGGCCTGCTGGCCGTCCATGCCGGGCATCATGATGTCCAGGCAGATCAGGTCGAAATGCTGCCCGGCGGCAATGGCCCGGCGAACGGCATCGACGGCCTCGTTGCCGTTTTCGGCCTCTTCACACGTGCCATAGGGCTCGAGGTAGCGGCAAAGAAGTCGGCGGCTGATGTAGTCATCCTCAACGACAAGTATCCTCATCGGGGGTGTCCCTTGGCTGCTTGCTTTCGCTCTGTGGACGATACGGGGAAAGGGGATTTCCAGTCCCGCAAGGAACCATTCCTCACCAGTCCCGTTATTGAGGAATATATCGGCTTCTCAAAATCGGCCTTGAATAAATCTTTGTGGTTTTTGGTACTTCTGGTGGAAATCCGCTGCGGAATTATCATATTCGAGGCCTGCTGACCGGGTTTCGCCCGGTTTTTCCCCGGAAGGTGAGATTGATGGGTTTGTTGGGCACTTTGATCGGCGGCAGCCTCGGTTTCGTGATGGGCGGTCCGTTGGGGGCCATCATCGGGGGCGCTATAGGTTCGAACATCGGTTCGAACATGGGCGAAGGCGCGCGCGGGCCGCGGGTACATCCTGGCGCGCGGGTCCACGGACAGGGTTATGGAGGCAGGTCCGGCGTGGGCGCCGGCCCCTTCGGCTACAGTCCGCTGGAGGCTCAACAGACATTCATGATCGCCATGATCAGCCTGGCGGCCAAGGTGGCCAAGGCCGACGGGTCGGTGGGCCAGGCCGAGATCCGCTCCTTCGATAATTTCCTGAAAGACCAGTTGGGGATGGCCGGGGCCGAAAGACGCGTCGCCGCCCGGATCTTCAACGAGGCCCGCGACTCCCACATCCCCGCCGAGGAATTCGCCCGCCAGATCCGGCAGCTTCTCGGCCATCAGCCCGCCCGCATGCGGGACCTGATCTCCCTGTTGATGAGCATCGCCATGGCCGATGGTCACTTCAATGCCGCCGAGGAACGCCTGATCCGGTCCATCGCCCGTGAAATGGGACTGTCCGACCGCGATTACGAAGAAGCCGCTGCAATGTTCAACCCCCGCGCCAGCCTCGATGCTTCGTACTCCGTGCTGGGCGTCACCAGCGGCGCCACCGACGACGAAGTGAAAAAGGCCTACCGCAAGCTGGCCAAGGAGTACCATCCCGACGTGGTCGCCAACAAGGGCATGGGCGAGGATTTCCAGAAATTCGCCGCCGAGAAGATGCGCGCCGTGAATGGGGCCTTCGACGCGGTCAAGGAAGCGCGGGATATCTGATGCCCGAACTTCCCGAGGTGGAAAACGTCGGTCTGGCTTTGAAGAAGAACCTGGCGGGACGACGCCTGACCGGCCTTCAAGTGGATTTCGCCGGGGTGCTGGGACAATCGGCGCGGAAGACGCGCGTCGCCCTTCTGGGCAAGACCGTGACCGACGTCCACCGCCACGGCAAGTACCTGATCGTGTGGTTCGCCGGCGACGACGGCGAAGCGGCCTACCTGATGATCCACCTGCGCATGACCGGCCAGTTCTTCATCCTCGACGGCTACATTCCAGACAAGCACGTCCATCTGACCTTTGATTTCGAGAACCTGCCGGTCCACTACCGTGACATCCGCAAGTTCGGACGACTGACCCTGGTGGAGGACGGCGTGCGGCCGGCGGCCCTCGCGCACGTCGGCCCGGACATGATGAAGGTGCGGTTTCCCGAATGGTATCGGCGGATCGGCGGGCGGAAAGCGCCGATCAAGGCGCTGCTGCTGGATCAGGGCATCGCCGCGGGGCTGGGCAACATCTACGTGGATGAATCATTGTTCCTGGCGGGAGTCCATCCCGAAGCGCGGCCCTGTGACCTTCCGGAAGAGACGCTGCGCAACGTATTGAGGCGCGGCAAGCAGGTCATGCGGCTGGCCATCAAGCACGGCGGCACCACCTTCATGAACTTTACCAACTTCAATGGCAAACCGGGCAACTTCCGGCGCAAGTTGCGGGTGTACGGCCGCGGGGGCGAACCGTGCCGGGATTGCGGTGCGGAACTGGAGAAGACCGTGGTCGGCGGGCGGGGAACGGTGTTCTGCCCGGAATGTCAGGGGTTGGGGTAGGGACAAGGCCCCCCGGGGGCCATTTACATCAGCGGAACCCGGCCTTGAGCGAGCTCCAGCTCAGGGGCTCCACCGCCACTCCCGCAGGATCCTCCCATTTCAGCAGGACTTGACCTTCATAGGGATCGATTTCCGTTTGCGTGGTCTTTGACTGGAGCGCGGAGACCGTGAGGGTGATCCGGTAGTTGCCCGGTGGAAGGTCCAGTTGGGCCTGGTCAGGCCCGGAGCCTGGAGCAAGGAGCTGAACTTCGGCGCCGTCCGGAAAACCGATGGTCAAGGTGTGTTCGTCGATATCCAGATTGCCGACGACCGCCCGGCTGGCGGATAACCGCGTGTCGACGGAAATCTCGACCGAACAGGAAAGAGCCACATTGTAGCTGCTGCTGAGGACATAGAGTCCGTCGATGAGCGGCCAGGTACCCCAGAATACCAAGCTGTCGTTGTCGCAGTGGACGAGCCAAGGACTCGGACATCCGGTGTTGCCGTAGCCGTCGGCGTTGGTGGCGTGATAGGCCGGACCGCCGAATTCGTCCTTGTCCCAGTAACAATATCCGGGAGTGGGGGTTGGGGCGGCATAGATTTCTTTGCGAAGGGAGCCCGAGGAATCCACCACTTCGACGCCGTCCCAGGCGGCGGCCGGCAGGACTGCGATGATCAGGGCAGAGATCAAAATGCAGAATCTGAACAGCGTCATGAGACAGCCTCCAAAATGTGATGGAAAAGATAATTGTAACATGTTTTCAGGTTGAAAAGTTTTTTTCCAAAGAGTACGCAGAACGGATCAAGTCTATGTTGAATATGGAGATAGACGAATTCGACCCGCCGGCTGCTTTTCGGGGGAAATTCCCCACCGTTAGCATTTTTTCCCCCGCACCTTGGAGCACCAGTTGAACACAAAATTTAAGTGCTTAATTACCAATGAGTTACCATGCAAAAGTGCCCCCGGGGGCACTTGTCTTGATGTTTAATGTTTCATTGGACCAAATTGACCCACTCCAGATCCATCCCTCAAAAACCGAGCTTCCTCTGCCGTCATTGTCATACCTGCCCGAATCTGCGAATCAGATCTGCTTCTTGAGCGACAAGGAAATCCGTTTCCTCTCGATATCCACATCCAGCACCCGCGCCTGGACCTTCTGCCCTACCTTGACCACCTCGTTGGGATCGCGCACGAAACGGTCGGCCAGCTGGCTGATGTGGGCTAGGCCGTCCTGGTGCACGCCCACGTCGATGAAGGCGCCGAAATTGGTCACGTTCGTCACGATGCCGGGCAGTACCTGGCCTTCGACCAGATCGGTCATCTTGTCGATGCCGGGCGCGAAGCTGAACACCTCGAAGGGATCGCGGGGATCGCGGCCGGGCTTGCCGAGCTCAAGGACGATGTCCTCAAGGGTCGGCAGCCCGATCGTGTCCGTTGCGTAGGGGCTCAGATCGAGGTTGCCGAGGGCCTGTTCGTCCCCGATCAGGTCGGTCACCTTACGGCCGAGGTCCGCGGCGATTTTCTTAACCACCGGGTAGCTTTCCGGGTGCACCGCGCTGGCGTCCAGGGGCTGATCGCCGCCGCGGATCCGCAGGAAACCCGCCGCCTGTTCGAAGGCCTTGGGACCCAGCCGGGGCACCTTCAGGAGCTGTTTCCGGTTGGCGTAGGCCCCGTTCTCGTCGCGCCAGGCCACCACGGCTGCGGCCAACTGGGGGCCCAGGCCCGAGACATAGGACAGCAGCTGGGCGCTGGCGGTATTGGCGTCCACGCCGACGGCGTTGACGCAGCTCATGACCGTATCATCCAGGCTGCGCTTGAGGGCCCGCTGGTCGACGTCGTGCTGGTACTGGCCCACCCCGATGCTCTTGGCGTCGATCTTGACCAGTTCGGCCAGGGGATCGGCCAGCCTCCGGCCGATGGACACCGCTCCGCGCACCGTGAGGTCATGGTCGGGGAACTCGGTCCGGGCCGCCTCGCTGGCCGAGTAGATCGACGCCCCCGATTCATTGACCATGACCACCGCCACCGAACCCGGCAGTCCCAGGTTTCGCACGAAGGATTCGGTTTCCCGGCCCGCGGTTCCGTTGCCCACGGCGATCGCCTCGATATCGAATTTTTTTACCAAACCGGTCACAAGCGGGCCGGCCGCTTCGGCCTGGCTGCCCCCGGTGTGAGGATAGATGGTGTCGTTGTGCAGCAGCTTGCCCTGCCTGTCCATCACCACCAGCTTGCAGCCCGTGCGGAATCCCGGGTCAAGGGCCAGAACCCGCTTGGGCCCCAGGGGCGGCGCCAGCAGAAGCTGCCGCAGATTTTCGGCGAAGACCCCGATGGCCTCCTCGTCCGCCTTCTTCTTCATCTCGAGGCGGATTTCGGTTTCCATCGCCACCGAAAGGAGCCGCTTGTAGCCGTCCCGGGCCGCCAGTTCGACCTGGGCGCCCGCTGCTGATCGGTTGGCGACGTAGTGCTGATTCAGGATGGCCAGGGCCCGCTCCTCGGGTGGGCCGACGGTCAAACGAAGGATCTTCTCCTTTTCACCGCGCCGCATGGCCAGCACCCGATGGCCCGGGGCCGAACGGACCGGCTCGGACCATTCGAAGTAGTCCCGAAACTTGGCTCCCTCGGCATCCTTGCCTTTGACCAGGCGCGATGTCATCACACCATCCCGCAGGTACAGATTCCGCAGGGTACCCCTGATCTTCTGGTTCTCGTTCATCATCTCGGCGATGATGTCGCGCGCCCCGGCCAGGGCCTCGTCGGCGTCCGCGACTTCTTTGGCCGGATCGATAAAGCCGGACGCGCGCTCGGTCACTGATTTCTGGTCGACTTCCGAGCGCGGGTTTTTCGCTTCCTCGAGCAGCCACACGGCCAAAGGTTCCAGGCCCTTTTCACGGGCCATGGTCGCCCTGGTCCGCCGCTTGGGCCGGTGGGGCAGATAGATATCCTCGAGAACGGCCAGGCTCGCCGCCTCATCCAGGTTGCGCTTGAGCTCGGGTGTCAGCAGGTCCCGCTCGGTCAGGGACTTGAAGATGGCCTCCCGCCGCTTGTCCAGCCCCTCGAGCTGCTCCAGGCGGTCGCGGATACCGGTGATGGCCACCTCGTCGAGGCTGCCGGTGGCTTCCTTGCGGTAACGGCTGATGAAGGGCATGGTGGCCCCGCCGGCGAGCAGTTCGGCGACGGCGCCCACCTGCCTCGGCGCGAGGTCGAGTTCGGAGGCGATGATGGCAAGGTGATCGTGGATCACGTGGGCTCCCTTGCTGGATCAGATGGATCGGGTGGATCGGGTGGCAAGCCCGGCTATCGTCAGGCCGGCCATTCTTGGCCGGCTCACCGCCAACCGTCGCGCTCTTGCAGGGCCGCAAGAGTATCGATGAATCCTTCGGAGGTGTCCACACCCCGCAGGGCGTGGCGCGTGACGATGTCCTCGAACAGATCGCCGCGTTCGAGCCACAGTCCCCTTCGCGCTCCGGTGGCGGCGTCGGGCACGTCGGGCCGGGCCAGGTTCAGGTTGGCGAGGTTCAGTACGGCCACGGCCACGACCAACGCGGCGGTGGAGCGCCGCCCCAGCCCCGGGGCCGATCCCAACAACAGGAAGACGAACGGAACCATCGGCAGCAGGTACGCCTTCTCGATGGGATAGCGTAGAAACATGGCTTCGGTGGCGACGATCGTGATCAGCGCCATGACGACACCGGGCCGCGCCATTCGCTCGCGCCAGGTCTCATTCCGCGGCAGGGCCCAGCGCACGGCCAGCACCAGCAGCACCGCCGCGGCGGGCACGCCCCAAAGGTACAGGTTCTTGTAGGCGAACTTGGCCAGGCGAAGGCCGCCGGCCCAATATCGATCATCACCCATGCTGACCTGGAGGAAGTCCAGCGACCAGCCCGCAACCGCGGCCGAGGGCAGATAACCAACCACGATCAGGACCAGGGCCAGCGCTCCGCCGCCCGCCCAACGCCGTCGTTCAGCGCCGTCGTGCCAGGTTCCGTCGCGCCAGACTCCGTGAGACCAGGCTCCGTAGAGCAGGAATCCCGCCGTCACCGGCGCCATCTGCAGGCGGGTGGCGCAGGCCAGTCCCATCCACAATCCGGCGCGCAGCGGTCGCCCCCGCTGGACGGACACCGCCGTGGCGAGCATGAACGCCAGGGCCCACATCATGTCATGGGTGCTGGTGGCCGCGATGACGAACAGGGGATGCACGGCCACGCCGGCCAGCACGACCAGACGCCGCGCCCGATCCAGACCGTCGGTCAGGACATGCAGTAGCGCCAGACTCCACAACGCCATGCCCAGCGAGGTCAGGTTTGTCAAGACAGAGCCGCCGAGGGGCGCCAGGGCGGCCATGGTCAGCTCGAACACCGGGTAGCCGGGATAGCGCGAGGGATGGTAGATACCCGTCTCGCGCAGGTAGCGGCCCATCTCCAGGGTGGCGTAGGTGTCACCGTCGGTGCCGTAGCCCAGGAAGACCAGAGGCAGGTACAGCACGCCCACGACCAGCAGGAACCACCGCAGGGCTGCGCGGTCGCTATCCGCGGTCGAGTTGTCCGGTAGAGTGTTGTTCACCGTCGGTTCCATCCCGTGGTAGTGGGGAATCAACCTGGATTATACGAGAAACCGGACTAGAACTTCACGAGAAACCCTGTCTTGGTGTCCCAGTCGGTCTGTTCCACGCCGGCGGGCGGCCGGGTATCGTGCTCCAGATTGTAGCCGGTGAACAGGGACAGTGAGCCGGTCAGTTCGACTTCGAGGCTGACCTCGCCGAAGATCCGCCAGTCGGCGAAGTCGCTCCACCGCGGTTGGTAGAAGACCAGACAGTCGACGAACACACCGTCACGCAACTCCACTTCCAGGGAGATGAAACCCGATATGCGCTGAGCCTTGTCGTGTCCCTGTTCCCCTTGGATTCTTTCCTGCTCGAACATGTGGGCGGCGCCCAGGTAGATGAGGGTGGACTCGCCCTTCAGGGCTTGCCAACGACCTCCCAATCCCATCAGGATTCGTGAATCAAGTCTTTGAAAGGGGTTCTTCTGGAGCTGCAGGAACGCCAGGGTAGCCCAGCGATCGCTCAGCAGGTAGTTGTGCCGCAAGTGGGCCAGGGCCGAACGCGCGGTCTCCTCGCCGCGGCTGGTCGTCCGCTTGCCCGAGCCGATGAGACGCCAGATGTTCGACGCGCCCTTCCGCTGCAGACGGCCCGAGCCGGTGAACGTGGACTCGCTGGTGTTGCCGCCGCTGGCGCCGTAACTGCCGGCCAGGGAGCCCGACCAGCCGGGCTCGTCCCCGTCGAAACCCCGCAGGCTGTTGACGATGGCCGCCCGCGCCCCGGCGGCCGGGATCACCAGCAAGACGACGGTCACCAGCAGTGCAAGAGCGCTTGTTTGCCGGAAACGTCCTTTGGGTATCAATTCAGACCCATCAGCTCACCCACGTACTTGGGTGCGGGCGATCCGAAACTCAGCAACTCGTTGTGGAACTCCCTCAGGTCGAACTTGCCTCCGGCCCTCTTCTCGTAATCACGCCGCAGGCCGTTGATTTCCATGTTGCCCACGTAGTAGGTCGAAAGCTGGGTCGAGGTCAGCTGGGCGCGGATCCACTTGCCAGCCGCCTCGCCTTCCTCCTGGAAACCGTCGACCATCATCATCTCCATCGCTTCGCCTTCGGTCATGCCGCCGGTGTGGATCTTCTGGTCGATGATGGCGTTGATGATCAGCCGCAGGCGCATCTTCAGCTGCTGCAGATGGAGTTCAGCCCCCGCGTAACCGACCTCCACCATCATCTGTTCCGCATAGGTCGCCCAGCCCTCGACAAAGGTGCCGCTGGAGAGGATGGCGCGTAACGGCGTGGACCCCTCGAACTTGTTGGCGTGGGCGATCTGCAGGTAGTGACCGGGCATCGCTTCGTGGATGGTCAGGTTCTCCAGCATGTAGTCGTTGTACTCGCGGTAGAAGGTCTCGGCTCGCTCGGCCGTCCAGTCCCTGGGCGTGGGACTGATGGCGTAGAACGTGGTGCCGCTTCCCTCAAGGGGCCCCGGTGAATCGCAGTAGCCGATGGCGAAGCCGCGCTGGTGTTCGGGCATGACGATGATCTCCACCGGATCGTCGGGCATGTCGACCAGCTTGTTCTTCCTCACGAACTCCGTGATCTTCGCCAAGCCTTCCCGGGCCTGGGGCACGATGGTCTCGTTGGTGGGATGATCGTCGGCCAGACGGGCGAGCACCCGGCGGATGACGGCGTCCTTGCCGGGCGAGGTGTCGTCCACGTGACCGCCGAAATAGTCCCGGAAAAGAGGTAGGGCGATCTCGAACATCTGGTCCCGGGTGGTGCCCAAATCGCGCTCGGCGCTGGTCAGGATCTCCTCGGGCGTCAAGTCGGACGAGAGCGCGAACTTCAGCTTGCTGCGCCACAGATCCTTGCCCAGGCGGAAGTTGCCGTTCGAGCGCGGCAGCAGATCCGATTCCAGCCAGCGGCCGTAGTGGTCCAGCGCCGCGATGGCGCGCGACCGCGCGGTGGTGAATTCGTCCTTCATCCCGGGCGCCTGGTCGAGGTAGGGCTGCAGGCCGTCCATGACCAGGCTGATGACCCCCGGGTTCTGCCTGATGGCGGTCTTGGTCATGATGGGTGGCGGATTGTCCAGGTTGTTCCGGGCCGCCTCGAGCATGTGGGGTATCTTGAGCAGTCGCGATTTGACCGCGGCCAACCGTTCGGGCAACGGAGCGTAGTCGCGGGCCAGGATGTCGTAGATCCCGTCCCCGGGGTTGTACATGGTGGGATTCCACTTGTACTCCTGCACCTCGATGATCATGAAGATGACCCCTTCGCAGTGCTCCTTCAGGATTTCATAGTCGATCCGATTGGCCCGACTGAGCCGGCCTGGAACGATCCGGGCCAGGGTGTCGAGGTAGGCCCGGTTGAACTCCACGCGGGCCTGGAAACCCGCCTCGGTCAGGTCGTTGATCTGGTCGTCGTACCGGTGGTCGCCCAGATTGGTGGCCCACTCGGGATTGAGTTCGAGCATGCGGTCGAGATAACTGTTCGCCACCTCGACGAACTGGTCATCGGCCGAAGGTCCGGATGAACAACCGGCGCCCAGCAGGACTGCACCCAGGATCAGGACGGTGACGGATCGGCGGAATTTCATGGCTTCATCCTCCAGCTCAGACCGGGTTAGACACATGAGTCGGGCCGGGGCAGCCCGGCCACGCGGCAGGCGCCCTTGGCGGGCCCGTTGGGAAACAATTCGTAGATCTTCTTCAAGGAAAATCCGGTCTCCTTGCACAACACGCGGATCATGGGCGCTACGCCGTGGGCAACCTGGAATTCGCGCAGGAAATCGATGACCCGCCAGTGGTCGCCGGTCAGTTCGTCGATTTTATCTTCGGCTGCCAGCGCGACGGCGATGTCCCTGGTCCAGGAGTCGAAATCGGTCAGGTAGCCTTTGTCGTCGACGGCGACCTGGACACCATTGGCGTCAAATTCGGACATTCGTTCTCCAGGTTGTGGTGTGGTCAAAACCGAAATCCATGCGGAAACAATATAACAGGGATGGAGAAAAACAGGGACCGGAAAGGAAACCGGGAACCACCGCCTGGATCGCCCGCGCATGATCATGAGACAGCGATTCCCGGAAGACTATTCGAACAGAACGCCCTTGGTGACGGAGTGGCCCACGGAAGTCGACATCCTGAAGAGGGTGGCTCCCCCGGGCTGGTCAAGCCCGCTTGAATCAAGACCGTCCGGACTGCTGGTGAATGGATCCACCGGTGCGGACGCCAGGGCAGCCACCGTCGCCAAGGCCACCAGGCCAAGGATCCCGAAAATGAAAAGAATGGCGCGAAGTTTGATGAGCTTTCCCCTCTCCCAAAAGCAAGCTCGAGTCCCCATCCGTGGGGCAAAATCATCCCGAAAACAAAAATGCTTCCGCCGTTTTGAATCATGAGTGCGGCGGAAAAGGCTGATGATGT
>CBDURF010000004.1:0-40629 GCA_965369705.1 uncultured bacterium | reverse complement strand
GACCAAGAAGAAGGCCACCAAGAAGAAGGCCACCAAGAAGAAGGCCGCCAAGAAAAAGGTGACCAAGAAAAAGGCCACCAAGAAGAAGGCCGCCAAGAAGAAGGTGACCAAGAAGAAGGCGACCAAGAAGAAGGCCACCAAGAAGAAGGCGACCAAGAAGAGGGCCAAGAAGAGGTAGGTGGCCGAATGATCGTTGCAGGCCCTCCAGGGGGACTGGAACCGAAAACCGCCGGGGTTCGCCCCGGCGGTTTTTTCATCCTGTCAGGTCCGCCCCCCCCGGTCCTGCCGGTGGGGGCCGCGATCAGTTGTTCTACTCCGCCAGGTGGGAGCTCCGAACTTCAGGGGGAACCACATCCAGGAACACGGTCAGGCCCAAGCTGTAGGTCACGAAGTTGACCATGTTGGAATATCCCAGTTCCTCGACATCGTAGGCGAAGTTGGTCAGGTCCACTTGGGCGCCGACCTGGAAATTGTCGAACAGTTCGAAGTTCAATCCGAAGTTGCCTTCGAGATAGAGACCGGTGACATCCGACAGTTCACTGTAGCGGTTGATAAGCCCACCCAGACCGAAGCCCAGGTGTGGGACGATTCCAAAAAACGTGGCTGGGGTGGCGTCGTACATGAGGGCCAGGCCGCCCTTGTACATTTTGTAACCGGCATCCCGGTCGACCTCGATCCGCTCGGACTTGTCGGGGGCGTACTCCGGGTCCGGGGTGAATCGCATGGTCGTGACCGCTTCGCCCTTCGCGTAGGTTCCGAGGATGTCCAAGTGGAAATCGTCGGAAATGTAGATGCCGATCCGGCCGCCGAAGGCGGGGCCCGATTTGATTTCCTTATGGGCGCCTGTGTAGTGGACCGCGTCCAGAGATTCGAAGAGAACCTCTCCGTCGAAGCCCATGATATCCCCGGCTCCCGGGGTCAGGATGGTGCGGGGGGCCAGATCCATGTTCTCGAGATACTTGGCACCGGAGAAATTCCCGCCGAAAATGGTAATCGTATAGGCCTTGACCTTGTAGTCGTCGTAGGACAGGACTTCTTCCACCGCGGGAACGAGGTCCTGTTGTTCGGTCTCCTCGCCGGGGGCAGGGACAGTTGGGTCTTCGGTTTCTTCCTGGGCTCTCAGGACAGGCCCGGACAGGAGCAGACCCAGGGCAATTAGCAAGGACACCAAAGTTCTGAACTTCATCAAGTCACCTCAACCAGGCGCTGGCAACGGAGATCGGCGCTTAGACCGCCTGACAGCTGGCTTTTTTTCGTGGGGCATATCCGGATGGAAACGGCCGGAAGTTCCGGTTCCGCAACCCGAATAACGGTAATGTACCGGCCTGTTTGTGTCCAGAACTTTCCCCGGCTCCGATTCCGGTCCGGGCCTGTTGACAGCGACTTGTCATACTATTACCATTGCCGTTCGTCAAAAAATCCGGTTCTTGATACGGTGAATCGATTACAGTATCTGGATTCGGTATCTGGATTGCATTATCTGGATTTCAGTTTTTTCTGCGGTTCCCGAAAATTTGCCCCCCTCGACTCCGGAGGATGTCCGTTGAAGACCTTTCCCATGGAAAAAATCCGCAATATGGCCCTTGTCGGCCCTCACGGTGTAGGTAAAACCAGCCTGGCCGACTCCATGCTTCATGTTACCAATAAAGTCGGCCGCAAGGGCAACGTGGACGACGGTAGCTCCCAGTTCGACTATTTCGAAGAGGAAATCGAGCGGAAACAGACCTTCACCGCGAGCTTGGCCTGGACGGAGTTCGAGGGCAACAAGATCAACATCATCGATACCCCGGGCGTGGATGATTTCCGTGGTGATGTGCATGCCGTATTGCGGGTGGTCGAGGGCGTCATGTTCGTCGTCAAGGCCGACGGTGGCTTCGAAGTGGCCTCGGAAAACCTGTGGAACCTGGTTCGCTCCACCGATCTGCCCACCTTCATCGTCGTCAACCGGATGCACAAGGAACAGGCGGACTGGCGCGCCGTGATGAACGGTCTGAAGGATCGCGTCGCAGGCGTTGCTCCTTTGCAACTACCCATAGGCAACGGGGAAAGTTTCGAGGGCGTGATCGACCTGATCACCATGAAAGCCTACAAGTCGACAGGTGAGGAATCCGTGACGATCGACATTCCCGCCGACATGAACGAAGCCGTCGAAGAGGCGCGCGAAATGCTCATGGACGCGGCCGCCAGCGCGGACGACGAGTTGACCGAGAAATTCCTCGAAGAGATGACGCTCAGCGAGGAGGACGTCATCCTGGGTCTGAAAAAGGGCACCCTTGATGGCACCGTTTTCCCGGTCTTCTTCTCCGATGCGGAGAAGGAGGTCGGCGTGCGATCCCTGCTGCGCTCGGCCAACAACCTGTTTCCGAGCAGCTTCTCGCGCACCCGCAGCGAGATGAAGGGTGTGCGGGCCGGGCTGGAAGAGGAGGCCTCGTTCACCCCTGGTGCCGAGAGCCCCGTGGTCGCCTTCGCCTTCAAGCGGCAGTTCGAAGCACAGGGTGGCGACGTCACCTGGTTGCGGGTGTTCAGCGGCAGCCTCAAGGCAGGCGGTACCCTGTCCTGCAGCGACGGACGCTCCAGCGAGCGCATGGGGCAGTTGAGTGTCACGGTGGGCAAGACCAAGGAGAAGATCGACGTGGCAGGTCCCGGGGACATTGTATTGGCCGCGAAACTGAAGAACACCAAGACGGGAGACACCCTGACTTCCGGCGTCGATTTCGCGTTTCTCCCGATCAGGTATCCGGTGCCGACCAGCGCTGACGCCATCAGCCCGAGTGCCACGGGCGACGAAGACAAGATGGCCGCCGGTCTCAACAAGATCCACGAGGAGGATCCGACGTTCGATCTGATCCATCAGCCCCACCTGTCCCAGACCCTGCTGGCCACGCAGGGCGAGACGCACACCAACTACCTTCTCGACAAACTCAAGAAGCAGACCGGTGTGACCGTGGAGCGCAGGCGTCCCCGGATCAATTTCAAGGAGACCATCCGCGGCACGGCCGAAAAACAGGGCCGGCACAAGAAACAGAGCGGCGGCCGCGGCCAGTTCGGCGATGTCTATATTCGCATGGCGCCCCTGGAGAGGGGGACGGGCTTCGAATTCGCAGACGAGATCGTCGGCGGGGTGGTGCCCGGCAAGTTCATTCCGGCGGTGGAGAAGGGCTGTCGCGAGACCCTCCTGGAAGGGCTGGTGGCCGGTTACGAGATGGTCGATGTCCGCTGCGCGCTCTATTTCGGCTCCTACCACAACGTGGATTCGAGTGAAGCCGCGTTCAAGATGGCCGCGCGCAAAGCTCTCAAGGCCGCCATCGTGGAAGAGGCGGACAAGTTGCGGCCGATCATCCTCGAGCCGATCATGCAGGTCAAGATCGTCGTGCCCCAAATCTATATGGGCGATGTGATGGGCGATGTCTCTACGCGGCGCGGCGCCCTGCAGGGGACGGATGCGAACGGTCCCTACCAGGTCATCACCGCCAACATCCCCGAGGATGAACTCTACCAGTACGCCACATCCCTGCGCTCCTTCACCCAGGGCACGGGTATCTTCACCATGGAGTTCTCGCACTACGCCGAGGTGCCCGGTGACGTGCAGAAACGACTGGTGAACGAGCACAGGAAAACCCAGACCGCGGAAGAATAGGGGGCGGCATGTCGGGACATTCCAAATGGGCGAATATCAAGCACCGCAAGGGCGCCCAGGACGCCAAAAGGGCCAAGATTTTCACCCGCTTGATCAGGGAAATTACCGTTGCCGCCCGGCAGGGCGGCGGTGACCCTGAAGCCAATCCGCGGCTACGTGCGGCCGTTACCACCGCCCGCGGTTCGAATATGCCCAACGACACCATCACCAAGGCCATCAAGCGCGGCACCGGTGAACTGGGCGACCTGATCATCGAAGAGGTCAACTACGAGGGCTACGGACCCAGCGGGGTGGCCATCCTGGTCGAGTGCCAGACCGACAACAAGAACCGCACGACCGCGGAAGTCCGGCACGTTTTCAGCAAGTTCAACGGTAATCTGGGGGCCAACGGATGCGTGTCCTACCTGTTCGAGCGCAAGGGCATGGTCGTCATCGACGGTGAACGCTGCGATCTTGAATCCGCCATGGACGCGGCCATCGAGGCGGGCGCCGAAGACGTGGAGGAGGATGGGGGCATCATTTCCGTGACCACTGCCATGGAGGATCTCCATACGGTGAGTGCCGCACTGAGCGAAGCCGACCTGCCGGTGGTTTCCGCTGAACTGGTGCAGATTGCCAGCACCACCATTAGCGTGGAAAAGTCGGACGCCCTGACGCTGATGAAGCTCGTCACCCAAATGGACGACCTCGACGACGTGTCCCAGGTCTCGGCCAACTTCGACATCGACGACGAAGTGATGGCGGAGATCGAGGACCAGTTTTGAGCGCGGAAGGTCGCCAGTGATCGTCCTGGGGGTCGACCCCGGCTCCCATGCGACCGGCTACGGTGTGATTTCCACCGAGCCGGTCGTTCGCATGTTGGGCGGGGGCGTGATCAGGGCCCGTAAAGATGCGCCTCTGTGTGATCGGCTGCTGGCGATCCACACGGAACTGACTGCGGTGATCGACCGGTATGGTCCCGTGACCATGGCGGTCGAGGACCTGTTCAATGCCAAGAACGCCAGGAGCTCCCTGATTCTCGGACATGCCCGGGGTGTGATCCTGTTGGCCGGGGCCTCCGCCGGCCTGACGGTGGCGGAGTACGCCCCGCGCGAGGTGAAGAAAGCCCTGACCGGCAACGGGGCCGCGGCCAAAGAGCAGGTCCGCTTCATGGTGATGCGGTTGCTCACCCTCAAGGATTCCCCCCCGCTCGACCAGAGCGACGCCTTGGCGGTGGCCCTGACCCATGCGGGTCGTTCGCAATTCTCCGGGCTGGTCTGATCCGGACTTCTATCGGATAATGGGCAGAGCGGTGCATGGTCCTCCTTCTGCGAGAGAGTTTAGCGATGATCGCGTTTCTGGAAGGCATGCTGATTTCAGGAGGAACCGAGGCGGTTGTTCTGGTGGGCGGGGGCATTGGTCTGGACGTCAAGCTGTCCGCCCTGTCCGCCGAGCGGTTGCCCGCCTCGGGACAGCCGGTGCGTTTGTGGACCCACCTGGCGGTGCGCGAGGACAACTGGTCCCTTTTCGGGTTTGTGGAAGCCGAGGAGAGGACCATGTTCCGCCTGCTGATTTCGGTGTCCGGGGTGGGGCCCAAGGTGGCCCTGGGGATGCTGTCCCGTGCTTCGGGCCGCCAGATCGCCACCTATCTGCGTACCGGGGACGAAAAGGCCCTGGCCAGGCTGCCGGGGATCGGGAAGAAGAGCGCGGCCCGTCTGGTTGTCGAGCTGGGACAACGGATGCCCGAGGCCGGTAGCCTGGACGATCCGGGAGGGGGCGCCGACGGCAGGCCGGCCGAAGGAATGGGCCGGGCGCTGGCGGTCCTGGGGGCCATGGGCCTGGCGCCGGCACGGGCCGAACAGGCCCTGTTGAGGGCCCGGCAGGCCGACAATGAGATCGACCAGAACCTCGAAATATGGGTCAAGGCGGCTTTGCAGCATCTCTAACATGCTGTTGAAAGGCATGGCGTGAACGAACAGCGGTGGACCGATTCCGCAGAAAAGAAATCCGATGGGGATCTGGATCTCAGTCTGAGGCCGCGGGCCCTGACGGATTTCGTCGGTCAGGAGAAGATCAAGGAGAACCTGCAGGTCTTCATCCAGGCCGCCCGGCAAAGGGGCGAGGTGCTGGATCACGTCCTGTTCCACGGGCCGCCCGGGCTGGGCAAAACGACCTTGGCCCAGATCCTGGCCGTCGAAATGGGCCTCGAAATCCGGCTGACCAGCGGACCGGCCTTTACCAACAGCGCCGAATTGATCGCCCTGCTGAGCGAACAGACCGACCGGCGGGCCATCTTCATCGATGAGATTCATCGCCTGGGCCGCGTCATCGAGGAACATCTCTACCCGGCCATGGAGGACTGGCGGGTCGAACTGGTCATCGACAAGGGGCCCAACGCCAGGCATTTCAACCTCCAGCTGGAACCCTTCACCCTGATCGGGGCGACCACGCGCGCCGGGCTGATCACCCCGGCCCTGCGGAGCCGGTTCGGCATCGTTTGCCATCTTGATTTCTATCCGCCCGAGGAACTGGCCGTCATCGTAACCAGAAGCGCGGGCATTTTGGGCATCGGCATCACCGAAGACGGCGCTCTGGAAATCGCCCGCCGCAGCCGGGGCACGCCCCGCGCGGCCAACCGGCTGCTGCGACGGGTGCGCGATTACGCCCAGGTCGACGGCCACAAGGTCATCGACGGGCCAAACGCCGATGCGGGCCTGACCCGCCTGGGGGTCGATATCCTGGGGCTCGAACCCCTGGACCGCCGGTATCTCCAGCTGATCATCGATCATTTCAACGGCGGGCCGGTGGGGATCCAGAACATGTCCGTCAGCCTGGGTGAAGAGGCCGACACGCTGGAGGATGTCGTGGAACCGTTCCTGATCCAGTCGGGCCTGTTGAAACGGACGCCCCGCGGGCGCGAGACCACTGCACATGCCTGGACCCATCTGGGCCTCAAACTTCCCGCCGACCCCAACTCCAACGGCAATTTCGACCCTGTGTCCGGCGCCACGCCCGGACAGGGCGAACTTCTTTAGTCCGGGCGTGCTGTCATGTCAGGTGCGTCGCCGACAGGATCCTACGACTTCGATCTTCCCGAGGATCTGATCGCCCAGGACCCGCCGGCCCGGCGGGGCGACTCACGCCTCCTGCTGGTGGAGCCCGGTGGCGGGGTCGTGGGTGAACGGGTATTCCGGCAGCTTCCGGAAATCCTGCGGTCCGGTGACCTTCTCGTGCTCAATGAAAGCCGGGTCCTGCCGGCGCGCCTGTTGACGGTCCGCCAGGACACCGGCGGCCAGGTGGAGATCCTGCTGGTCCGGCCCGTGGCGGCCGACCGGACCTGGCTGGCTCTGGCCCGGCCTGGGCGCCGTCTGCGGGTGGGCACACGCTTGGTGGTCGGCGGGATCGGAAGGGATTCCGGATCGGATGCACTCGTGTTGGAGGTCGTCGAACGCCGGGACCAGGGCCAGGTCCTGGTCACCGCAGAGGTGGATCCCGGTATCCTCGCCGAAAAGTGGGGAGTAATGCCCCTACCGCCCTACATCAGGCGGGATCCTGAGGACCTGGTTTCCGCGCGGGGCAAGCGGGACCGGGACCGATACCAGACCGTGTTCGCGGTACCCGACGACAGCGGCGCCGGGTCGGTTGCCGCGCCCACGGCGGGGCTCCATTTTTCGGATGCCATCCTGAGAACCCTCGCCGGCGGGGGGGTGGAGACGGCCTGCGTTTCCCTGCATGTGGGGCCGGGCACTTTCCGTGCGCCCAGCTCCGAACAATTTGCCGCTCGTCGGCTGCATCGTGAGTATTTTCACCTGCCCGCGGATACCGCCGCCCGCATCGCCGGGACGCGCCGGGACGGAGGCCGGGTTATCGCCGTCGGCACGACTTCCCTGCGGGTCCTCGAAACAGTGGCCCGCCTAAATCTTCCGGACGACGGCCCGGACCGCGTCCTCTTCGGGTCCACAGGAGATGATGTCTTGCCCGAATTCGTGGGCGAGGCCGTGCGGGTCCGGGAACATTGGGAAGTCGGCGGCCAGACCCGGCTGTTTCTGCGTCCCCCGGATCAGGTCTCCGCGGTCGACGGTCTGCTGACCAATTTCCATCTGCCGGGATCGTCCCTGCTGATGCTCGTGGCGGCGGTGGCCGAAGAAAAAACCTGGCCTTTGGTCTATGCTCACGCGGTGGCCGAGCGGATGCGGTTCTACAGTTACGGCGATTGCATGCTCATTCTGCCCGGAGTGTCCGGGCTGAAGGGATCCTGAAACGTGACAGGCAACAGGCAGACTCATTCCCTCGAAACCCCCTTCGGTTTCGCCGTGGAGAAGAACGATCCCCGCTGCGGGGCACGCACGGGTCTGCTGACCACCGGCCATGGCGTGGTGGAGACGCCGGTGTTCATGCCGGTGGGTACGGTCGGGTCGGTAAAGGCGGTCACTTTCGAACAGGTTTGGGCCACCGGCGCCCGGCTCATTCTGGGCAATACCTATCACCTGTACCTGCGTCCCGGGCACGAACTGATTCGTAGCCAGGGAGGGTTGCAAAGGTTCCAGGGGTGGGACGGCGTCCTGCTGACCGACAGCGCGGGTTTCCAGGTCTTTTCGCTCAATGAACTCAACCGGATCACGGAGGACGGCGTCGAATTTCGTTCCCACCTGGACGGCAGCAGGCATTTCTTCAGTCCGGAACTCAGCATGGAAGTGCAGCTTGCCCTCGGCGCGGACATCGTCATGGCCTTCGACCAGTGTGCCGCCTACGGAGCCGACCCCGGGGAGGTTGCCGCCGCGGTGGACCGTACGACCAGCTGGCTGAAGCGGTGCCGCGATGTTTTCGGCGGACGGGAATTTCGAGACGGATGGGAGCGGGTCCTGTTCGGGATCATGCAAGGCGGGGTGGACGAGACCCTGCGTCGCCGGTCGGCCGCCCAGATCGTCGAGATGGATCTGCCGGGTTACGCCATCGGCGGTTTATCGGTCGGAGAGCCCACCGCGGCCATGCGCGAGATGACGGAGCTTGCGGCGGGATTGCTGCCTGGGGACCGGCCCCGCTACCTGATGGGGGTGGGATTTCCCGACGATATCCTGGCGAGCGTCCAGGCCGGGGTCGACATGTTCGATTGCGTGCTGCCCACCCGGATGGCGCGCACCGGGACCGTGCTGACCCGGGACGGCCGGCTGGTCATCAAGAACCACGAATTCGCAGAGGACAGCCGGCCCATCGACGCGGAGTGCGGCTGTCCGGTCTGCTCACGGCACAGTCGGGCCTTCATCCGCCACCTTTTCCAGGCCCGGGAGATGCTGGGCGGCACGCTGGCGACGATTCACAACCTCCATTTCTACCAGGAGTTGATGTCCGGCATCAGAACGGCCATTCGCCGGGAACGCTTTCCCGCCTTCGCCGCGGAGATGTCGGGCCGCTGGCTGGCCGGCGAAGAGGCCCGTCTGGACGAAGTCAGGCGCCGCAGGTAGATTCCCGGTCCGTCCGTTCGGAAGTTGACCGGACCGAGCTCGGGACCCATTTTGGTTAAGCGAGTTTCGACCACCCCGGACCGCGGTTGGCAGGTTCGGACCATCCCTGACCCGTAAAGCAAGGAGATGTTCATGTCCTTCATGAACCTGCTGGCCATGGCTTCCCCCAATTCCGGCGCTGAAGGCGGAGCCAGTTCCTTTCTGAGTTTCCTGCCTCTCATTCTGATCTTTCTCGTTTTCTGGTTCATGATCATCCGGCCCCAGAAGAAAAAGCAGGATCAACGCAATACCATGATCGGGGCGATCAAACGGGGCGATAAGATCGTCACCAGCGGTGGGTTGTTCGCCACCGTCAAGGATGTCAAACAGGACCGGGTGGTGGCGACTATCGCCGAAGGGGTCAAGGTGGAGATCAGCAAGTCGGCCATCAACGGCGTGGTGACAGAAGGCCAGTAGCGTCATGGGTGTCCGGACGGTTCGGATTCGCCGATATGGCCACAGGTGTCTGCGCCGCGGGGCCCGGCCCGTGGATTCGACGGATCCCCGGACCCGGGAACTGCTGGATACCCTGTGGGAGACTCTGCGTACCGACGGCGGTGTCGGCCTGGCCGCTCCCCAGATCAACCGCGACTGTCGGGTGGTGGTCGTCCTCGACCCGGAGCAGCCACCGGGACAGCAACGGATCGATCTCGTGAATCCGGTCATCCTCGAAACCTTCGGCCCGCGCATTCCCTTCGAGGAGGGCTGTCTCTCCTTTCCGGGGCTGTACACCAAGGTGTGGCGGCCGCAGGGCGCGGTGGTCGAGTTCGACGATCCGCAAGGTAGGCGAACGTTGCGGGACGAGGGATTGGCGGCGCGGATCATCCAACACGAGGTCGATCACCTGGACGGGGTTCTTTTCATCGACCACCTTCCGATCTGGAAGAGGTTCCTGCTCTCGCCGCGATTGATGCTTTTCGTCATGTTCGAGGTTTGGCGGAAATTGTTTGGGAAGGAGAGGGACGGCAGATGAAAGTCGTGTTCATGGGGTCACCGGATTTCGCGGTGCCGAGTCTCGAAGCCCTGGTCGAAGCCCGCTTCGAAGTGCAATTGGTCGTTACCCAGCCCGACCGGCGCGCCGGGCGCGGGCGTAAGATGCTTCCCACCGCGGTCAAGGCCACCGCCCGCGAACACAACCTACCGGTCATCGATTTCGGGAAGGGCCAGGGCAAGGCCGTCACCGCCGAAGTCATGGCCCTCAAACCCGATGCCGTGGTGGTGGCCGCCTTCGGCCACATCCTGCGCGAACCTCTCCTGACCGCGCCGCCTTTCGGCTGCATCAACGTCCACGCCAGCCTGCTGCCGCGGTGGCGTGGCGTGTCCCCCGTCCAGTATTCGATCCTCCACGGCGACTCCTGGACCGGGGTGACCATCATGCAGATGGATGTAGGGGTGGACACCGGGCCCATTCTGGCCCAGCGTTCGTTGGCCATCGGTCCGGAGGACACGGGGGGGGAGCTGCTGGACCGGCTGGCCGGTCAGGGCGCCGATCTCCTGATTCACACCCTGCGGGGACTGGAGAACGGTCAGATCGAGCCGATACCCCAGAGCGAGGAGGGTGCCGTCTATGCCCCGAAGCTGACCCGGGCCTTGTCCGCCGTGCGCTGGGACAGGGACGTCGTCATCGTCCACAACCAGATTCGCTCCCTGATCCCCTGGCCGGGCACCACCACCTACCTGGGTGAAAAGACCCTCAAGATCACCGAAGCCCGCCCCATGTCCTTCAACAACTCGGGCAAGGACCCCGGGACGGTGCTGGATGTAGTCGCCGAGGGCGTGATCGTTGCCTGCGGCGAAGGGTCGCTTCTGTTGACCGGCCTGCAGTGCCCGGGCCGCAAGCCTCTGCGTGTGGATGAGTTCCTGCGCGGCTTCAAGATTTCCGTCGGGGACTTCCTGCGCTCATGAAGGCCGATCCGGTTCGCCGGCAGGCCCATGAGATCCTGATCGCCGTGGACCGGGGACAACCCTTGGATCCGGTGCTGGCCCGTCGGTTGGATCGGACATCTGATCCGCGGGACCGCGCCTTCCTGGCCGAACTGGTGCGGGGAACCCTGCAGTGGCAAGGCCGTTACGACCACCTCATCGCCCGTTTCGCGCGCAGGAAACCTCCGTCCGATTCGCCCACTCTTTCCCTGTTGCGCATGTCCCTTCACCAGATGCTCGGCCAGGGGGCGGTGCCCGTTTACGCCGCCATCCACCAGGCGGGAGAACTCTGCCGGCGTAGTCCGGGCGCGCGCAAGCTGCCGTTCGTCAACGGGCTGCTGCAGAGCGTGCGGCGGGAAGTTTTGGGTGACGATGAAGAAGGCCGGCTCGATCCCGCCGAGTGCGAAAGAAGGCTGCGTCCGTTTTTCGAGATGCCTGGCGGGGACCGGGCCGCCGGTCTGGCCGCCTGGCAGTCCCATCCCCTGTGGCTGGTCCGGAAGTGGATTTCCCACTACGGCTGGGAGAAGGCGGAGGCCATCTGCGCCTGGAACAATAAGCCCGTGCCCCTGGTATTCCATGTTCTGGCACCCGCCGACCCGGTGAAGGCGGTCCTGCTTCTGGCCGAGGCGGACTGTCCGGTCACCCCCGGTCCGCGGGATAGGACGCTGGTTGCCACGCAGCGGATCGGACACGCGCTGCTGGAAGGGATCCTGAAACGGTTTCCCTGGCTGATTGTCCAGGATCCGACGGTTCAGACGGCGACAGCCTGGCTGGCCGGGGACCCCGCGGATCACCTTCGGGCGGGGGCGCACCCGGTGTTGGACATGTGCGCGGCTCCGGGAGGAAAAACGGCCTTTCTCGCGTCCCGGTGGCCCGGACCGGCCAGGATCGTTGCTCTTGACCACCATCCGGAACGCATCCGGCTGCTGGCCTCCACCATTAAAAGGATTGAGACCGACAGGGTGGACGTGTTATTAGCGGATGGTAGGCAGGCGCCGTTCGGCCCCGGGACCTTCGGCGCGGTGTTCCTTGACGGCCCCTGCAGCGGAACCGGCGTGCTGCGACACCACCCGGAGGGGCGCTGGAGGCTGAAAAGCGACGTCCCGTCCCTGAAGGGCGCTACGCTGTTGAAACTGGCCGTCAAGGCGGCCGAATTGCTCTTGCCTGGCGGCCTGTTGATGTTTGCGACCTGTTCCCTGGAACCGGAGGAGAACGAAGAGGTGGTCGACCGTCTGCTGGCAGGGAGCCCGGACCTGGAACCTGCCCCGGCCACCGACGACCACTGGCGGCGGCTCTGGCTGCCGAACGAAGTTCCGGGAGACGGATTTTTCGCCGCCCGGCTGCGAAAGAAGGGATGAACTCGTGAAGTTGTGGAAACTCCTGCTGCTGTTGGCGTCCCTGGTCATGACTGGAGGAGTTCTGCTGCTGCTGGTGAACTTCCTGGTGATGCCCTCGCTGGTTCACAGCAACAAGGTCGTGACCATGCCCGATATCCGGGGCATGACCATCTCGGGCGCCGAGACCCAGTTGCGGAGCATGAGCCTGAAGGTGGAGGTCGCCCGTCAGAGAGCCCATCCCTCCATCCCGGAGGGAATGATCCTGGACCAGGTTCCCACCCCGGAATCCCGGATCCGCGGCGGGCGCACCATTCGCGTGGTGACCAGCAGCGGACCGCCGGCAGGTTCACTGCCGGCGTTGGCGGGTCTGAGCCTGCGCCAGGCCGAAATCACCCTGCAGCGGGAAAATTTCCGGCTGGGCAGGGTGTTGAAGATCCGTCGGCAGGGAGTCACCCAGCCGGTGGTCGTCTACCAGAATCCCACGGCGGGAACGGACCTGTACAAGGGCGCCGTCGTGAACCTGGTCGTGGCCGAACCGGCGGCAGCCGAACTGGTCAGGATGCCCGATCTGAGGGGCGTGCCTTTGTTCAAGGCCCGGCAGGCCATATCCGACGCCGGTTTCATGCTGGCGCCGGTCACTTATGAGCGAACCTCCCGTTCGGCGCCGAATCTCGTCCTGTCGCAACATCCACCCGCCGGTGAGCGGATCCGCAAAGGAGAGCGCCTTGAACTGGTTGCCTCGTCCCGCTGACGGCCGCACCTACGTGGCACCGTCTTTGCTGGCGGCGGATTTCGCCGACCTAAAGTCCGACATCGCCAGCCTGACCGCCGCCGGAGCGGATCTTCTCCATCTGGACGTCATGGACGGACATTTCGTGCCCAACCTCACCTTTGGTCCCTTCATCTGCCAAGCCATTCGCAGGATCAGTGATCTGCCGTTGGATGCCCACCTGATGATCACTCATCCCGGCCGGTTCCTCGATTCCTTCGCCAAGGCGGGGGTGGATGCGATCACCATCCACGTCGAAATTTCGGGCGACGTGAATGAAACCCTGGACCGGATCGGTGCCCTGGGGCTCAAACGCGGGATCTCCCTCAAGCCCGGCACTCCGGTCGATGACATCCTGCCCTGGCTGGACCGGTTGGATCTGGTCCTGGTCATGAGCGTGGAACCGGGTTTTGGCGGCCAAAAGTTCGATCCGGCCGCTGTTGATAAGATCGCCGCACTGGACGACCGCAGGCGAACCGAGGGCCAGGAATTCCTGATCTCCGTCGACGGAGGCATCAACGCCGAGACCGGGGCTCTCTGCCGCGAGGCCGGAGCGGACATCCTGGTGTCGGGTTCCTGGCTGTTCGGCGCCGAGGACCGCGCCGCAAAGGTCGCCCAACTCGGGCATTCCACATGAGGGTCCGTTGGAACTCATCCCTGCTGGTCTTCGCGCCCGTTTTCCTGGTGCCTTTCCTGGTGGGGCTGCAGGTTCATCGCCAGGGATTCAATCTGCTCGATGACGGGTTGTGGCTTCTGGGAACCCGCATCCTCACCGAAGGTGGAACCCTGTACGGGGATGTTTTCTCGATCTATGGTCCCGCCCGCTATTTCCTGCTGGCTCCCTTTTTCCTGATCCTGGGCAAGAGCGCTCTCACCCTGGCCGTCTTCAAGGCCCTTCTGGACGGAACAGCCTCTCTGTTCGGCTTCTGGTACACCCGTCGATTGGGGGCTGGCCGCTGGTCGTGGCTGGTGCCGCTGGGGGTGGTCGCCTTCGGTCCCGTCCACCCGCGTTACGTTGCGGCCGCGTTTTTCGCCGCCTTGGCAGGATGGGCGCTGGTCCGACCGGCAAATGGGCGTCGGGCCGTGGTTTTGGGGTTGGCCTGGGGGGGGCTTTGCCTGTTCGGTCTGGACATGGGCGGATACGGAGCGGTCATCCTCCTGGGGGGATGGCTGTTTTCCCGCTGGGTTGTCAAAGGAAGCAACCCACCGCCGGCCTTGCCCGCGGCCGGCATTACCGGCGGCTTCGGGGCCGTGCTGGGAATTGCGGCGTTGGTGTGCCTGGCGCTGGGCATCCTTGACCAGGCCTTCTGGGATACGGTCGTTTATCCCCTGACAAGGTTCAGTGACGCCATGGGGGTATCCTGGTACGAGAGTTTTCTCAAGGGTCACCTGCTGGGCGGCCCGTTCTCGGGCCATTATACCGGTGAAATTCTCGCCGGAGCCTGGCCTGGCCATGGCTGGCAACGGGTCCTGGGGTTACGGGCCATGTTCATTCTTGTCTGGCTGGTCCCTGTGGCATTCCTGTTTACGATGCGCAGGTCCGGCGATCTGCGGCTGGGGCCTTTGCTGGCCCTTGCTTTGTCGGGGTGGGTGACCCTGTCGGCCCGCGGGGATCTTGTTCATCTGCGGCTGGTCTGGTTCGGGACCCTGCTGTTGGTACCCATATTGGTTTCCCGCATGCCTGGCGGACGGATCGTCCGGGGGACTCTGGCTGGTCTCTTTGCTCATGATCCTGGTTGCCCCGCTGTTGGGCGAACAGGTCTGGTTGGCCACTCACCTTGACAGGCCGGGTCTGGTCCGCTGGGAGCGAGACTCGGCAAGGGTCTACCTGGAACCGAAGCAGGTGGAAACGCTGGAATCGTTGTGTTCGGAGTTGCCCTGGGACGGAAGGTCGCCGGTGTTGGTTTGGCCGGCCCATCCCGGCCTGCAGTTCGTTTTGGGAGCTCCACTGGCCACGGCGCAAACCACCTTGCTGGGGGGTGAAGTGCGGGATCCGGCAGCGGTCATCGCCGATCTCGAGAGAAGCGGGCCTCCGGTGGTGATCCTGGGGAGCGCGCGGGGACTCGTGTCGGGGGTGACCAACATCCAGGGGTTGGCGCCGACCTTGTGGGCCCATCTGCGTCGCCATTACGAACGGGCTGAAGAATACATGGCCGAAGGGAAAACATTCCTGGTGGCAACCCGAGTTTCGAAAGCGGGGGACCGGGATCCGGGGGGCGAAGCACGCCTGCCGGGAGCGGCCCAGGAAATGGCCAACAGCACCAGCCCGGCCCTTGGATCAGGTGTTTCCATTGCCCAATCATTCCGGGTCCTTGATTTCGATCTCGGTGGGGTGGAGTTGCTGTTCCGCTCGCCAGGTCCGTATCCCTACCCCGTTTCCTTTGTCCTGACCTTTCATGAACTCGGCGGGTCCCGGGGGACGCGACAACTTCAGCAGATCCCCGTCAATGTTTCCCTGGAAACACGCACCAAGAAAATCCGGTTCTCGTTCGAGCCCATTTCCGGGACGGCCGGCAAATTCCTGCTCATGGAAATTTCCGGTAATCCCGAGGGTACCCAGCCTTTCAGCCTGCTTTGGAACAAATCCACGGAGGAATTTCCCTTGTTCGTGGATTACTATCCGGAGGGTCAGGCCTTCTTCAACTATCAATCGGTTGAAGCTGACCTGTTTTTCCTTTCCTACTGATCCGGGGCCTTTCGTCCCGGTAACCCCTTTAACCCGCCAATACTTGCTAATTTGAGGACATAATGTTAGATTGCTTCTCCTGCGGAAAAGCATAGATGGGCCCAGATCCCTGCGAAATGGGCTCGGGCTTCCGCAACTTGATGTAGTCCAACAGGCTGCGCCTTCGAGTCGATGGGGTGGAACCTCGGTTTCCGCTAGTCGGTTCGGTGCGTCTTTGTGCGTTTGCTTGGTCGGATCGACCCGGCCCGGAGCGAATTTTGTTTCAGGAATTGACCAAACGGCTCGACCGGACCATGAAAAAACTGGCCGGCCAGGGCCGTCTGACCGAAGAGAACATCACCGAAGCCCTTCGTGAGGTCCGTCTGGCCCTGCTCGAGGCGGACGTGAACTTCGCGGTGGCCAAGAACCTGGTCGCGGCCATCCGGGAAAAGGCTACCGGCCAGGACGTGATCGGCAGCCTGACGCCGGCCCAACAGGTGGTCAAGATCGTCAACGAGGAGTTGACGGCGCTACTGGGCGGGCAGGCCGCGGAACTGAACCTGGACCCCGCCAAGGCGCAGGCCAAAGGCCTGAGCACCGTCATGGTCATGGGACTGCAGGGATCGGGCAAGACGACCTTCTGCGGGAAGCTGGCTCTCCGGCTCAAGAAAGAAGGCCGCAAGCCCATGCTGGTGGCAGCGGACATTTACCGTCCGGCCGCCATCGACCAGCTGCAAGTGATCGCCGACGCCATCGACGTGCCCGTGCACAGCGATCGGGAACGCAAGAACGCCGCGCAGATCGTCAAGCTGGGAATGCGGCGCGCCAAGGACAACAAGTGCGATTGCCTGATCGTCGACACGGCGGGTCGTCTGCACATCGACGACACGCTGATGAGCGAGCTCGAGTCCATCGTCAAGACGGTGCCGATGGACGAGAAGCTGCTGGTGCTGGACGCGATGACCGGCCAGGAGGCCGTGAACATCGCCCAGACCTTCGCGGACCGGCTGGATTTCGACGGGGTGATCCTGACCAAGATGGACGGCGACGCCCGGGGCGGAGCGGCCCTGAGCGTGCTGGAGGTCACCGGCAAGCCCGTCAAGATGGTCGGCGTGGGGGAGAAACTGGAGGACCTCGAGGTCTTCCACCCCGACCGCATGGCCGGCCGGATCCTGGGGATGGGGGACATGCTGACCCTCATCGAACAGGCCGAGGAGAAAATGGACCTGGAGGCGGCCGAACACCTTGCCGGCCGCTTCGCCGGCGGGGAGTTCAACCTCGAGGATTTCCAGGCCCAGATCAGGCAGATGAAGAAAATGGGACCCCTTAAAGGGATCCTGAAGATGATGCCCGGCATGAACAGCGATATGCTCGACAAGGCCAAGGTGGACGACAAACAGTTCGTCAAGGTCGAGGCGATCATCAATTCGATGACGCTAGGAGAACGTCGCAAGCCCGACATCATCAACGGATCGCGCCGCAAACGGATTGCGCGCGGAAGCGGGACCACGGTCTCGCAGGTCAACAAGCTGCTCAAACAGTACCGGGACATGAAGCGGATGATGCGTCAGATCAATTCCGCCGGCGGTCTCGAGGAGTTCGGCAAGAACGTTCTGGGCGGGTAGCTTGATCTTTGCACGCGGCGCGCATGGTGCGTGTCGCGACACCATACGAAGTGGAGGTTGATAGTGGCGACGACAATCAGACTTACCCGCATGGGTCGTAAGAAGCGGCCTTTCTACCGGCTGGTCGTGCTTGACAGCCGCAAACGGCGTGACGGCGCCTATCTGGCGAATCTGGGTTTCTACAACCCGTTCACCGATCCCCATGAAATCAACATTCATGCCGGCGAGATCATCGAGTGGCTGAGCAAGGGCGCCACTGTGAGCGAGACCGCCCGGAGCCTGCTGAAGAGTGAAGGCGTCCTCTACCAGTATTCCCTGATCAAAGAGGGCCTGGAGGCGGCCGAGATCGAGACCCGCATGAACGAGTGGCGCACCAACGCGGAAGCCAACAGGCAAAAGCGTCTGGACGCCAAGGCCGCCCGGGTCGCCGAGGCGGAGGCGGAAGCCAAGGCCGTCGCCGAGGCCGAAGCCAAGGCCCAGGCGGAAGCCGAAGCCGTGGAGAAGGCCGCCGCCGCCGCCGAAGCCAAGGCCAAGGCTGAAGCCGAAGCCGCGGAGAAGGCTGCCGCCGAGGCCGAGGAAGCTCCCGCCGAGGCCGAGGAAGCTCCCGCCGAGGCCGAGGAAGCTCCCGCCGAGGCTGAGGAAGCTCCCGCCGAGGCTGAGGAAGCTCCCGCCGAGGCCGAGGAAGCTCCCGCCGAGGCTGAGGAAGCTCCCGCGGAAGTTCCGGAGGAAGCGGCCGCCGAGAGCACCGAGCCTGAAGCCGCCGAAACTGAAGAAGTGAAAAAGGAAGAGGACAAATGAGCGGTCCGGATGAATACACTACGGGCGATCAGGAAATTGGTCGCCAGGACGAACCGGCCGGGGACCAGGACGACCTGTTGAACATAGGCCAGGAACGGGTTCTTGAGCTCATTTCCTATCTGGTGGTCAATCTGGTGGAGCATCCCGAGGATGTGACCGTTGATATCATCAGGCGTCAGGACCGGGACATCTACCAGGTGCGCGTCAATGAAGCGGACCTGGGGAAGGTCATCGGCAAGGGCGGCCAGACCGCCCAGGCCATGCGGGTGCTGCTGACCGCGGTCAGCGCCCATACGGATCAACGGATCGGCCTGGAAATCGTCGAGTGACCCTGTCATGAACCGTTTCATCGTCATTGCCGAGATCGTCAAGGCCATCGGACTGAGGGGCGAATCCAAGCTTTTTCCCCTGCTGGATTTCCATGAGGCCCTGCTCGACAGCCCGTACCTCGTCTGGGGTGACGGCGAACCGGTGGAAATCGAACGGCACCGGCCCGCCGGCAACTGCGAGGCCGTCAAGGTAAGGACAGTCGACGACCGGAACGCCGCTGAAGCGCTCGTTGGCCGGAAGTTGGGTTTCATGAGCGGAAGCTACCTCGAGCCCGATTTTCCCCGTCCGACCGGAGGCTTGCCTTTCCGGTACCTGGGCCGGGAAGTTGTGACGGTGGCGGGCCGCACGGTTGGAACCGTCGGCGAGGTGAGGTTCACCGGCGCCGGCTTCCTGCTGGTGATTCCCGATCCACGGGAAACAGGAAAGGAAATCCTGATCCCGGCTGTCGAACCGATCCTGCGGCTCGACGAAGGCCTCGATGGAGCCTTGGTGATCGATCCCCCGGAAGGACTGCTTGATGTCCAAACCGGCTGAAGCACCTGTCATCAAGGTGTTGACCCTCTTTCCGGACATGGTTCGCACCGTGCTGGAGACAAGCATACCGGGCCGGGGGGCCAGGCAGGGCCTGGTGGGGTACGAAATCGTCGACATCAGGGATTTCGCGGTCGACAAACATCGCACCGTCGATGATTCGGCCTACGGCGGTGGGGCCGGCATGATCATGATGGCGCCGCCGGTGGTGGAAGCCGTGGAGTCTGTCCGCCGTAGAGACGACGCCACGGTGATCCTGACCACCCCTCAGGGTGAGACCTTCGACGAGGCTCTGACCCTGGAATTGCTGGACGATGTCCTGGAGAAGGGCGAACTGATCCTGATCTGCGGGCATTACAAGGGCATCGACGAACGGGTGCGGGAACTGGTGGTCACCCGGGAAGTGTCCATCGGGGACTATGTCCTGTCGGGTGGTGAGCTTCCGGCCCTGGTGATCGCCGACGCGTTGGTGCGCCGGATCGAGGGCGTGTTGCACAACGGGGACTCGGCCGGCAACGACAGCTTCACGGAATCCCGCGGAGGCGGCCTGGATTGCCAGTGGTACACCAAGCCGCCCGAGTACCGCGGACTCAAGGTGCCGGATGTCCTGTTGTCCGGGCACCATGGCAACATCGAAAAGTGGCGGCGCGAACAGGCCGCCGACAGAACCCGTTCCCGGCGGCCTGATCTGGTTGATTCGGACCGCGGAAACGAGGCGGATTGAAAGTAGTGCCCGGCCCAGCGTAAGCGGCGCCGGCCACGGTCGGGATGGAACCATAGTCAAGTAGGACGCCGGTCCCTCGGGCAAGTGTCGCGAATGAGTGCACGACGCCGGGCAGGCATTAATTGGAGGCAGTGATGAACATCGTCGAGCAGATGCGGGCCGAGGGCCTGCGGGACGATCTTCCGGATTTCAACATCGGTGACACCATCAACGTCGCCGTGCGGATCGTGGAAGGCGGCAAGAGCCGCATCCAGAATTTCATCGGAGCGGTGATCGCCACCCGCGGCACCGGGCGTGAGGCTTCGGTCACGGTGCGGAAGATTTCCGGAGGGGTCGCGGTCGAGCGGATCTTCCCGCTGGAATCCCCCAACGTGGATTCCATCACGGTGAAGAAGAGGGGCCGGATTCGCCGGGCCAAACTCTACTACCTGCGCGGCCGGACCGGCCGGAAGGCCAGGATCCGCGAAGCCCGCCGGTAGGCGACGGTGCCCCGCCCGGTAGGTCCCCTGGCGCTTTTCGACCGGGCAAAGACCGGCCGGGGCCGGCGGTTGCTTGCGGGGGTCGATGAGGCGGGACGTGGCTGCTGGGCAGGTCCGGTGGTCGCTGCGGCCGTCATTCTTCCCGACGGCTGGTGTCCTGACGGATTGGACGACAGCAAGAACCTGACGGCCCGCCGGCGTGAAGTTTTTTATGAGCTAATCCAGACAAGCGCCCTCAGCTGGGGCGCTTGTGCTGTTTCTTCGGTGGAGATCGACCGGACGGACATCCTGCGTGCGACCCTGCGCGCCATGGCCGGTGCGGTAGCTCGCCTGAACCACCGGCCGGACCTCGTCCTGGTGGACGGTCTCCAGGTGCCGGAGGTTCCTTTCCCCACCGAAGCCCTGGTCAAAGCTGATGCCACCAGCGCCGCCGTCGCCGCGGCCAGCGTAGTGGCCAAGGTGCTGCGGGACCGGGTGATGGCGGCCTGGGACCGACGCTATCCGGGCTATGGTTTTGCTTCCCACAAGGGCTACGGTGCGGCCTCCCACCGGCGGGCCCTGGCCCGGCTCGGACCCTGCCCACTGCACCGGTTCAGCTACCGGCCGGTCGCCGAGCTTGATCAGGGCCACCTTTTTTGATAAACCGCCGGCTGGCGGGCACTCCTCTTGCTGTCCCGGATCCCCTGATCATTTCATCAAACCGATTCCCTCCCCGAAAGCGAGTTGGCCCTTGCCCGCCAAACATTCCCTGGGGAAATGGGGAGAAGATGCCGCCCGCCAATTTCTTGAATTGTGCGGCTACCAATGTCTCGACCGGAGGTTTCGCCGACCCGGGGGTGAAATCGACCTGATCCTGGTCCGGGACGGGATGGTGGCCTTTGTGGAGGTCAAGACCCGGGGTCCGCGGTGCCCGGTCCCTCCCGAGGTGTGGGTGACGCCGCGTCAGCAGAACAGGTTGCGCCGCATGGCCAGGATCTGGCTGGCCGAACACCACGATCCGGCTTGGCGCGGCTATCGCTTCGACGTTGTGGCCGTCGTTTACGGGGGGAGCGAGGGGGGATCGGAAATCCGTCACCTTGTCGGAGTGGGTTGACCCGGATTTTCGAATCGGCTGGCGTGATTGCGTTGCCCAAGGCAGGGAAGGTTGCGGGCGGGTCAGGAGCTCCTTACTTTCATGGGATTCGGAAACGGCCAGGTTTGGGCCCGCACCCCGAGTAACCCCACCAACACCAACCGCCCTTGGTAATTCCGGGTCGAAACCTCGACCGCGCGGTTGCGTAGGTAAGTCAACACTCGTTGGCAGCCCTGACCCGGATGGAAATCCGGGGAGACACTTCGCTTCCTTTAGGACGGATATGCTCGCAGACCGCTCAGTTCTGGCCCGACACAAGGCCCTCGATGGCTCCCTCGTCCGCTCGAGCCGTCTTCAGGCCCCTCGCGCTGCCTGGATCTGTCGGTTGGGATCCTCATGGAGCATCGGGTTCGCCCTTATCCTGCTGATGCTGGTGGGGATCCTGCCGGCGGTCGGGGTTCTTGCCTCGACTCCGCCGGTGCCCGCCGGACAATCGACCTTCTCCGACAGGTTTGCTGCCCAACTCGATCACGACGGAAACGGTACCGAGGATCTTCTCGACGCGTGGCTGGCCGGCCGGGTGGAATGGGGGGATCTACGCCGGGCGGCGGTGGCCGCTTCGCTGCGGGAGGGTGTCGCCCAAGCTGTCGGCTCGTCCCTGACAGATGGTTTTTCCGCGGGATCCGAACCCGCCGAGGGAGGTTGGCGGGCCGGCAATCTGCGTCTTATCTGCCTGGGCGCCGGTCCCGGGGGAGTGGCCGCAGCGACCAAGGCCGGTTCCCAAGCCGGCCGGTGCCGGGTCCTTCATTCCTTGGACCGTTTCGGCGGGGTCGTCGTTTTGGATCTGGATGAAGCCGGCCTGCGCGCCTTTCTTACCAGCCGGCCGGCCGGACGCACAATGCTGGACCGGGACGGGGTGCCCGCCCTGTTGGACAGCCGCTACCTTGCCGGTGCCGATAGGGTCCAGGCGGGCATGTGGCGGCTGGGAGACGACTGGTCTTCCACGGTGGCCATCCTCGATTCGGGCTGCGACACCGCTCATGGCGATCTGGGGGATTATTCGGACGATGACCGGGACGGTCCACCGCCGGCGGTGGGTGACGCGGGAGATTGGTATCCCGCCGACAACGGCTGGCCGCTTTTCGAGGGATTCAAGGTGGTCGGCTGGCAAGACGTCACCGACGATTTTCCCCTGGCCGTCGGACCCTGGGATTATCATCACCACGGCACTGCCCTGGCGTCCGTCGTCGTCGGGAGCGGTTCCGTCAACTCCATTTATCGTGGGATGGCGCCGAGCGGCCGCTTGACCGTGGTCAAGTTCTACGATTTCGACTTGACCTGGCACGCCTGGGCGGGCGATTTCCTCGCCGCCTGCGCGTGGACCCTCGATAACCGCGAAATCTACAGGATCCGCACCGTCCTGACGGCGGTCAACTGGGATGTGGACGCGGGGATCAGCGCGGCCATGGCCGAATTCGTATCCGCCGGGATGGTTCCCGTGGCGGCGGTTGGCAACCATGGCCTCGACCCGGTGGGTCCCGGCTTTCCCGCTTCCCTGCCGGATGTATTGACAGCCGGCAGCGTGGATCGGTCGGGTGCACTGGCGGCCTATAGCGGCCGGGGACTGACCACCCCGGACAAGCCGGACCTGTTGGCCCCCGGTGGCGGATTGCTCCTCAGCGGCGGCCGAATCATCGCGGCGGACAACGAACCTGACGACACCTACAGCGGACGCTTCGGAACCAGCCTGGCGGCCGCCCACGTTGCCGGAGCGGTCCATCTGCTGGACGAGGCCCTGCTGGAAAACGGCATCATCCTGCCCGCGAACCGGACCTCGGTTTTGACCCGGACCGCTCTACTGAAACTGACCGCCGCCCCCGTGGTGCTGGCCGAGAATTCCGCGGGCACCGGCCACGAGGCCCTGACCTATCCGGCCGGACCGGACGCCGCCCGGGGCTGGGGACTGCTACGGATCGACGCCGCCGTCGAAGCCGTGCTCCGTCCCCTTATTCCCGGTCAGGACCAGGTCGACACCTTGACCTTTGGTTGGGACAAGCCCGTTGTCGCGCGCCGGCTGATCACCCGTCCCGGGGTGCGTTATCTGATCGAGGCTGTTCCGTCCGGCGGCCTTGATGTCGTCCTGGAAGTGGCCGACCCGCGCTGGCTGGACGACGTCGACACCCACGACCAGGTACGGCGCCGGGACGCCAGCGGGCCGGGGATTTCCGAATTCACCTACCTGACGCCTGATCACCACAGCTGGCTGGTGCTGGTCGTCAAGCGCAAGACGGGTCAGGGGACGGTCGCCTTGAAGATCCGGGAAGCCGATTCCTTCCTGGCCCAGGGTGCCTTGGCGTTGCTGCCTGGTATGGTCACGGGGGCTCCCAATGCCGGGTATGTGACCGGATTCAGCGGACCCTCACTCGTGATTTCGTCCCGGGTGACCGTCGATCTCGGGGCCCGTTCCGTGAACGTCCTGGACAGAGCCGGTGATTTTCGTCCGGGTTGGCCCGTCTTCGTGTTCCCTCACAGTTCCAGCCAGGGAGGGCTGTCCCAGCCTCTGGTCTGGGACTTGGACGGAATTCCCGGCGACGAGATCGTCGTGGCCTCCGATTTCGGGTCGGTCTATTTCTTCGCCGGGTCAGGGGCCAATGAGGTTGTCGCCTTGACATTGAACAGGTCTCTGACCACTCCGGTGGGGATCGAGACCAGCGGTGGAAACCGCCGGGTGGCCGTCGTGGACAAGCTGGGCACGGCGAGGGTCTGGTCCCACGGTCCCGTGCTTGAAGCCCAGGCGGATTTGGGGCACAGCCTGCCCCTGGCGCCCGCCGCTGGACTTCTGGTTTCCGGCGCCGGGGAATCCCTCGTCGTGGCATTCGCGGATGGGCATGTGGCCGTTCTGGATTCCGATCTCGATCCCCTGCCGGGTTGGCCGCGGGATCTCGGCGTGGCCCTCGAGGTAGCCCCCGTGTTGTGCGACCTGGATGGCGACGGGATTCACGAAATCGTGCTGCCTACCCTTGATGCCTTGACCGGCCGGGTGACCATGCGGGTCCTGGATGCCCAGGGGCAACCGGGATTAGGGGACGGCGCGGTGGTCCCGGCGCCGGAAGGCGGCGGCTGGCTGGCGATTTCCCCGGCCGTGGTGGCGGGGGGATACGCGACCGGTGATCTGCGCGTCGCTTTCACGGGTCTGGCGGACAACGGCCGGTTCGGGGATCAGGCGGGCTGGGTTCTGGGCCAGGGTTCGCTGACTGCCAGTGGGACAGCAGCCGTCTCCGCGCTATCCGGGTTCAGGGTGAAGGCTTCCACCTCCCAGGGGATCTTGACCCTGAATCACATCCTGTTGCCGGCGCCGTTGGCCTGGAATTATCTCGGTGGCAGCGGAACGGATGTCAATTCCCTGATAAGCGTGAATTGGTCCGAGGTGCTCATCGGGCTGACCTCCCTGCCCGGAGCCTGCACGAGCTGGTTCGGGCCTTGCGATGAGGAGAGGCCCTTGGTCGAGCGACAGCCCATGTCCCCGGGGGGATGGGCGGACGACATGCTCGCCAACGCAGGCACCCTGTTCGTTCGCGTTCAGGGGGACACCCCCTTGCGAGTGGAAATCCTGGACCACCGAGTGGGAATCATGCCTGTCAAGGAGCTGCAGAGTTCGGTGACTGCCTGGATGGCCGCCCGGGGAGACGGGCGTAATAGCGGGGCCTTCCCTGTCCGCCAGCCCGTGTCCGCCGTTACTCGAGCGGACCCGGGGATCGAACGCCTTGTGGTCTATCCCAATCCCGGCGGGGGACAATTCCATTTCCGGGTATCCGGTTTATCGTCCTCGTCCGCTCTCAGTGTGGAAATCTTCGACTTGCGTGGTCGTCGCCTCCAGGTGCTGGATTTCGGGGATGAGTCGGGCTTGATCCGTTGGGACGGAACCGATCGCAACGGCAGGCCTCTGGCCGCGGGCACGTATCTGGCCGTCACCCGGGGCGGGGGCAAACCTCTGGTGGCCAGGGTGGTTCTCACCCGCTGACCTTCCAGGCGGGTCCGGCCTTCCCCCGGCGATTCCGGTCCAGACCGGCAAAGTGGGTTCGGTATCCCCGGTTCATATTCCCTCTCCCTTCCAGCGGGCATCCGTGATAGATTTCCGCCATGGATAAAGACAACCTGAGCGTACCCAATTACTGGAAAATTCTCACCGCCGCCGACGAGGCCCTGGGAAAAGGTGATTTCGCCGCGGGAGAACGCCTCTTCCATGAAGCATCCGGGCGCCGTGACAGATCGCCCGGGCGGGTGTTCTTTTCCGAGAAACTGACTGACGGGCTCAGGAGTCTGCTCAAACATACCGCCCGTCGGGATGACCGGAAATCGGAAGCCCCCGGCCGATGGTCGCGGAGCGCATTCGACTTCAGGAACCGTTTCCTGGCTCAGGGCGAACACGTGGTGCGCGAGGGTGTCCGGGTTGCGGAGTTGCGCCCCGAGGACGATCCCGCCACCAATCAACCCGTGCTGGAATCGGCGCTGTTCCTGGTGGCCCGCAGCAGGATCTTCCAGGAAGAGCCCTCATCCGCCGTGCCCCTGCTCAAGGGGCTGTTTCGGACCGCCTGTCGCACGGGACATACCTTCGATTTCCACCTCGTCCGGCACGACCTTCCCCTGACCGAGGAAGATCGGCTCTGGCTCGCACGCAAGGGTGGTAAGCTGTTCGACGTCTTCATCGAGCAGGACACGCTTGTGCCGGGATCGGCCGAAGCGGGGGATTGGGCCCGGGTGGTTTTGCAACTGTTGCAGCCCCGGTACTTCGGTTCGACCAGCCGTCTTGAGGAGGAGAGAAGCTGGCTCGAGGCGGTGACGGCGGACCGTCTGCTGGGCAAGGCCGCCGCGAGCGTCGAGCTCTACCGGGCCTATCTCGGGATCGGGGCGGTTTCCGGGCCTCGGAACGATGAAGCCCGGGTGCGCCTGTTGGAACTCCTGGGAAATACCGACGCGGAACATTTCCCGGTGCCCCGTTACGTCGAAGCCCTCACCACTCTGCCCCTGGACGGACTTTCTCCTGGAAGCGACCTGGTTTCGCGCTTGGAAACCGCCAGGACCCGCATCGATTACCGACGTCCCGTGACGGGACGCAAGGTCGGTCAATCACCGGCCTGGGCCTCTCTGGCTCTGGAACCCGAGGGATGCGTCACGATCGTGTTATGGTGGGACAATGAACCGAGAGATGTGGCCTTCTGGCGCCAGGGAGAGGATACGGGCCCCCTCGATGAATTCCTCGCCCCCTGCCAAGGACGATTGGTGGCCTACGACGAGACTGTTTTCCCCTTCGTCACGGCTTCCTGGCGGGAAGCCCCCGCATTCTGGACGGTGCGGGAGTTCATGGTGGCGGTCATGGAAAGCCGGCTGCCGGAAAACGGACTTGACCAGGCAACCCTTCTCGGCCTGTGCCTGGCGGAAACGGGACCCTGGCGGGCGGGATGGAACCCGGCGGCGGGACATCCGGAGCTTGAACCTCCGCGCAGTTCGTCCCTGCTTGAGACCTGGGAAGAGGGACCGACGGCGGGCGCCCTGGTGGCCGGCCTGGCGTGGTTGGCCGTCCGCAACCGGGTGACCTCGGGAGATTCCGCCCTGCGCGCAGGCATTGGTGAACTGGCGCGCCGTGGCGATCCGGCGTCCAGGTTCCTCTACGGTTTCATCACCATGGATTCCCATGGCGGCCCGGGCCTCGACGCCTCCTTCCAATCCTGGACCCTGCCGCTGTTATGGACTCGGCCCGATCCCTTCGGTTGGACCGCTGCCGGAGGTTCCGCGCGCGGTGACAAGCCCGCAGCTTCGGACCAGGGCATCCGGTTGGATCTGGGCCGGAACGATCTGGCCATCGTTTCCACCGGGGACCCGACCTCGGTTCTGGCCGCCTGGGGCGATGGCAGCCAGAAGTGGAGGGTGGTGTTGGACCGTCTGGACCGACTTGAATCCTTGGCCCACGTGGCCGCGGGAGTCATCGGCCCGGTGACCTTGATCCCTCCTGCGGGGACCGTCCATTCCCTGGCCGCGGCCCTGGAATTCCTGGAGTCGCTCCTGACGGATGTCCGGCCCGAGCAGGATGCTCTGTTGCCGATCTTCCATTGGCTGCGGCTGGTCGAAACCCACAACGGGGACCTCCTGGACTTTCGACAGGTCAGGCCCAGACCTCCCGGGCGTTTTCCCCTTTACGACCGTTATGCCGCGGAGATCGGAACACTGGACAGGGAGGAGCCGCGTCTCGACCCCGAGGGACACCTGGATACCTGGGCCGGCCAATTCAGCCAGAGAGTTCGCAAGGCGGGCCTGGTGGCCGGACCGGTTGATCATCTGGCGGTGACTTCGGAGAGACTCGACAGCCTGTGGGGGGTGTTCGAGGGCAGTGACGCTTCCTGGGTGTTCCTGGACAGCGCCGCCATCCACTGGACCCTGTTGCGGAGGGGCGTTGTGGGAATCCAGGAAATCCACGCGCTGCTGCACAGCCGCGGGCGCCGCCACCTGTCCCTGTTGACCGGTGCGGTCTGGCTCCGGTCGGAACTGGAATCCCTGCTGGGATCCTGGTTGGGAATCTTCGGCAACCCCTATTACCTGTCCCTGACCGATGGTCATCCGCCGGCCCTGCGTCTGGCGGACAGGGGCATCCAGCCGGAAGCACATATTCTGGCTTCCGAAGCGCTGGCCAGCCAGGCGACCTGGCTGGACCGGACCTTTGTCGAAACCGGCGGGGGATTCGTTCAGTTGCCCGGCGACGGCCGGGCCGCGGCCTTTTGGACCTCCGTCAGCAGAGGAGAGGTCGCTTTGGCGGGAAAGAACTGGAATTTTCTCCAACCGGTTGGCGAGGGGCCGCGGGAGATCCCCCGCGGGGGCGGCCTGCTGGCGGTGCCTTCCCTGGCAAGCCTCGAGAACGAGGCCATGCCGGTCACCCGGTCGGACACCCGGGCCGATTGGGCCAGGGCCGACACCGAACGGAACACCTTTTTCGTCTTGCGCAGGCAAGTATGCTCCCTTGAGATCGCGGCCTATCTGGCCGAGCCGTGGGATACCGTCGCAATCCTGGATACTCGTTGGTGGCGAACCCTCCTGACGGGAACTTCCCCCGATCTCGGGCCGGGGATCGCCCGACCCACCCCCGGCGGTGAGGCTGCCCGGTGGGCGACCGAAGGGGCAGGTTTGACAATAGACCTGCCGGGTTCGGATGCTCGCGGACGCTATCCTGTGGACGGGAGGATCCTATCCCTGGTGGACGATTGGTTGACAACCCGCTTCCCGGATCTCCCTCCGGCTCCGACCAAGCTTCGGACATCATCCGGGAAGGCCTCCGCAGTGTTGGCCAAAGGCGTGACTCTCCTGGTCGGGGACGAGTCCGTCACCTGGCGCGAACTCGTGAGCCGCGTAACCCAAGCGTGGGAACGGGGCAGCGTGGATGAATGGATCCTGCTGGTTGCCGATGCCGTGCCCGTCGGGGCGGCCGATCTGGTGGCGGGAGCCGGGATGGCGGGAATATCCATCTGGACAAGTGGCGCGGGGGATCAGGTGCCGTCGCCATTGGTCTGGGTGGAGCCCGAGGATTTCGGCGATTCCGGTCTGGAGGCATTCCTGAAATTGCATCCGCCGACGATCGTAATGGCTGGAGATGTTGCCGACTGGAGACCCGGTCCCGATCGGGAGGCCCAGGAAACGGCCCTCGCCCTCAGATCGATCCTGGACTGCGGCGCGGAGTCCGTCCTGTTGCATACCAAAGAGCTTGCCGATTCCTGGGTCCGCTTCCTGGTGGCGGCCTGCGGGGCCGGACTGATGGGCGACGGCGGGGAAAACTTCTCCCCTTCGAGACCGTCCGGCGTCCCTGCCGACGAAGGCCATTGCCTGGACTGCGGCCGGGCCCTGGACGCCGGTGCGGTGGTCAGGCGGCTTGGTATCCTGTTGCCCCGGCTGCGAGGCCTGTCGGCCCCCTTTGTCGACGGGGCGGACGAACCCGACGCAACGCCGCTGCCGCCACCAGGCCGCCAGTTGTTGTCATTGACCTGGCTGGGCCATCTGGCCGGCATCACGGCAACCGACATCGCCGAAGCCGTTCGACTTCTGCGCTGGGCCGCGCGGCTCGCCGGCGATTTCCTGTCATCCGCCGGGTCGGAACGACCGGTGGACGCTCGCCACGGCAGCGGTCATACCCTGCTCATTCCCCGGAGGTTCGCGGACCTTGAGAAAGCCCTCGAGCAGTTGGAGAGCAATCTGGGAGTGATGCTTCCCCTGTGGCTGGGTCGCGGCAGGCCCGGTTTTCTCAATTGGATCGATTTGGAGTATCCCCCGGCCAGGATCGACGACAACGAACTGGCCCTGCTGGATTGTTTTCTCATGTGGAACGGGTCGAGGGAAGAGTTCGGCGGGGAGGATCCTTCCCAGGCGGACTCCGGTTTGATCTACTCCTGTCCGCGGGGCCTTCTCAATTCGACCCAGCGTCTGGTGGGATGCCGTCTGCCTTCCGGTGAGGTTCTTGAGGAACTGGACCGGCGCCTGAGAATTTTCCGTTCGCGGATCGAGGAGGTCATGGCCGGGGCCCTGGAGACGGGGGAGGGATTCCTTGTCGAAACGGGGCTGACGGATCTGCGCGCCGAGGAGAGATCTTTCCTGGGACTCGGCGCCGCCTTCGGCTTCTGGCGTTGGATCGGTCCGCCTTGTCCGGGCGCGATCCATCTGGTGGATCTGTTGACGCTGGCCGACAGTCGGACCGTCCGGGACCGGTCGCATGGTTGGGAACTGGTGCGGGCGGAAGCGGCCCTGCGCATCCCCGGGATCGGGGTGGGTGACACCGGTGTCGGAGCCCTGGAATCCCGCGGCGCGGAGTCGGGCCGGGGACTGCGCAGTCTCCGCTCCCTGCTGGCCGGAGGCGCCGAAAGAAGAGACGATCTGGACTCCGTGGTGGCGCGGGTGGCGGATCTGGCGCAAGGTGACGAGAGCTGCTCCTTTCTCGTCCTCAAGGGCGTGTTCGGGTCCGGCCGCCACGAGGCCCTGGGCCGCGGTCTGCTGAAGGCCGGTCTGGCCACCGGGGATCTCCCGGAGATCACCATTTTTTGTCCGGACGAAGCGGTGGCGGCCATGGTCTGCCGGGAATTTCTTCGCCTCGGTCTGACCAGTCCCCTGGATATCAGGGTGTCCCCGGAAGCCGCTTCCCGGTCAGAATCCCCTTCCGGAAGGACCGCCCTGGCTAATCCCTCTGCTGCTCTGGTCGTCATGTGTGAAGTGCAACGTTTCGACCCCGAAACGCGCTACCGGATCGCCCAGACCGGCCGCGGACGACGCCTGCTCATGACCGTGGACCCGGCGGCCACTCTCGAACCCTGGGAACACCTCTTCCTGACCACGCCGCGAACCAGCGACATCGTCGATCTGCCCGGTCAGCGCAGGTCGGCCAGGAAACTGTGGTCGGAAGTTCGGAAGCTGGTCCCGTCCGAATACCAGGGCGGAGGTGTCCAACGCCGGGACAAGGGGGTCCTCATTTCGGACTATGCCGCCAACCTCGACCAGTGTCTGTCACGGGTGGTTCATGAACATCAAGCCGGCAAACTCGCGAATCCGTTGCGGGTGACCGCCCCCATGCCCGGGGATCTGGAGTATCTGGGATCGTCCATCAGGGATCGCGGTTGGCTGGCCGTTCTGGAGGCCCGGTTGGAAAGCCTGCTGCTGCCGGGCCCCCGGGAATTCCTCGCCGCGGCCACCGATCACCTCGCTTTGGGCGGTCATCTGGCCGAGGCCTTTGGTCCGCCGCACGGATCGGGTGAGTCCCCTGCGGAATCCTCCCGGCCTGCGGGCGACCAGGTTCCTGGGCACAAGGAGCCACCCGATCTGTTGACGCCCCGGCTGCTCGGGCCGGGGGGCGCCGCGGCCTGGAGGGACTGGATGGCCGGACAGGATTTTTCCGGGGAGATCACCCTGAACGAATTCGCAGAGATGGTGGCGCCGACCAGTTGGGCCAATACGTTCCTGGCTCGTCCCCCGGCCCGGATGCGGATTCTGCGGCTTCTCGAACAATACGGCGGCGAGTTCCTGACGGCCCTGAGAACCGTACCGCTGTGGGAAGCCTGGTGGTACTGCATGTTGGATGACCTGGCAGCCAAGGGCCCCCGTTATCGCCGTCCCTTGGCGGTCCTGACCTCGGCCGCCCGGCCGCTGGGCGCCGCCATGCCCGGGGCAGCGTACCTTTGCCTGGGGACCGAGCCGGTTCGGCAGCATTACGAATCACTGGTCAGGGTCACCGACAGTCTGCTGGTCCTTTACCAGGAGAAATCCCCCTTGCCTTCAGAAGCCCCCGAATGACCGGGAAACCCTTCCTCTGAGGGCTTGTCTCCGGCCGGGGCAATGACTAGTTTCGATATTGTCGGTGTCGAATGATTCCACAGCCTGCCAAGGAGTTTCGTCCATGGACCTGCCCTTCGAGCCCTATCGCATCAAGGTCGTCGAAAAGATCCAGAGGGTCAGCCGTGAAGAGAGGGTGCGCCACCTTCGCACCGCCGGCTACAACGTGTTCAAGATTCCGTCCGAAGCCATCTACGTGGATCTGTTGACCGATAGCGGGACAAGCGCCATGAGCGATCTTCAATGGGCGGCGCTCATGAGCGGCGATGAAGCGTATGCATGCAGCAAGTCCTTCGCCGACTTCGAGAGCACCATCCGGGATATCTTCGGTTACAAGCATGTCATTCCCACCCATCAGGGCCGGGCCGCCGAAGGCATGCTTTTCAACGTGACCCTCAAGGCCGGTGACGTGGTTCCCAACAACATCCATTTCGACACCACCCGGGCCAACGTCGAATACACCGGGGCCATTGCCCTGGACTGCATCGGCGCCGAGGGTCTCGACCCCGCCGTCGAGGGCCCCTTCAAGGGGAACATGTCGCTGGAGAAATTACGGGCGGCCTTTGAAAAATACGGGGTCGCCCGCATTCCCTTCGTCATGTTGACGATCACCAACAACAGCGGCGGTGGCCAGCCCGTGTCAATGGCCAATGTGCGGGAAGTGTCCGCATTCTGCCGCAAAGTGGGAGTGCCCTTGATATTCGACGCCTGCCGTTTCGCCGAGAACGCCTGGTTCATCCAACAGAGGGAAGAGGGTTTCGCCGACAAGGAAATCAAGGAGATCTGTCGGGAGATGTTCGCCCAGGGACAGGGCTGCACCATGAGCGCCAAGAAGGACGGTCTGGTGAACATCGGCGGTTTCCTGTGTCTCAACGACGACGATTGGGCCCAGGACGTCACCAACCTGCTGATCCTGCGGGAGGGTTTCCCGACCTACGGAGGGCTGGCCGGTCGCGACCTGGCCGCCGTCGCCCAGGGCCTGCGGGAGGTCCTGGATCCCGATTACCTGGCCTATCGTATCGGACAGGTCGCCCGGATGGGCCGGCGTCTCGACGAACTGGGTGTGCCGTACCTGCGGCCCACCGGAGGTCACGCTGTTTACCTTGACGCCCGCAAGGCCCTGCCGCACATCCCGCAATCCCAGTTCCCGGCCCAGGTATTCACCGCCGCCCTTTATATCGAGGGTGGTGTGCGGGGTGTCGAGATAGGCAGCCTCATGTTCGAGCACAAGGACCCGGATACCGGGGAAATGGTCAACCCGGCCATGGAACTGGTCCGGCTGGCGATCCCGCGCCGGGTCTATACACACACCCAGCTGGACTACGTGGCCGATTCCTGCGCGCGGGTCATGGAAATCGGCAATAGGCTGCGCGGGCTGGAAATTACCTGGGAACCGCCGTCTCTCCGTCATTTCACCGCCTCGCTACAGCCGGTCGGCGGCGGCAGGATGATCATGGAAGGTTGATCCGGCATGACTGGCCCGTCGTTCAAGGTTTCCTGTGTGGGCATGGCGGACGACTTGGCCGCGGTGCTGATACCTCTGGCCGAGTCCGCGGGGAAGGCCCTCGACCTGGCCCGTGATGTCTCGGGCCTCCGGATCTGCGGGGACGGTCTGCCGGGAGACGACGGTGCCTGGTACCGCCTCCAACCCGGGTCCGGTCCGGACGAACTGCCGGTGTTGGTCCTGTTTTGTCATGGGGGATGTTTCGGGCGCCCGGAGCGGACGACGGATTCGGTTTATCCGCCACGGGCGGTCTGGGAGCAGTCGCCCGCGCCGGTGGGGGAGCCCGGCGGCGCTGAGACGGAGTTTTCGGCGGTACATTCGGCGATCTTCCTGCATCATCACCTGTTGACGGCCCGGGACCTGGTTCGCGGTGACGTGGTGGGGCGGAACCTTCCTCCGGGCCTGGTCGAAGCCTTTGCCGAGGCGTGGGCCGTCTGCGTGGACGGACGCCTGGCCCGGCAGGGCCTTCCGGGCTATCCCCTGGCCGAACGGCGGGGCAGGTTCGGCAGGGTGTTCTCTCCCGCGGGTATTCTTATGCCGGACCATTGGCAGGTTTTCCAGTCCCTCTGGGATGGAGCCCTCTTGAACCAGAAGGACGTCCTGGGCGTCGTCAAAAGGTTGCCGGGACTTTGATTTTCGCTTTCCCGGCGGGGTTTCTCCCGGTTGCCGCCGCCATGCGGGCGCTCCTGGTGGGAATGCATTTGCTTTTTTCCCCGGGATGCCCCAATTTCATGGGGTCGAAGGCAACAGGGTTTTGTTAAAGGCTGCCTTGCGTCCCACCTGCAAGGCCGAGAGCATACCTTTTGGGAGGTTGGTTCATGTTCGGTGTTTCTTCCGCGCGTCGCTGGGTTTCGGTCATGCTGCTCGGTCTGCTGGCCGTGATTTTCGTCGGTCTTTCCGGTTGCGGAGAAAAGGAAGCAGTGGATCCCTACGTCTATGATTCCCTCCGCCGGGTCACCCGTGGCGACACCCTCAGCATTGGTTTCCTGTACGAGATCGACGCTCCCGAGTTTGATTATGTTCGTGGCAATACGGCCATTGTGCGCGATGGGAATCTTCTCGAGTTCCTGGTCGGCGAGGATCTCGAACACAATTACCGGAATCTGTCCGGAACCCTGCTGGGTGTGAGAAAGACCTTCTCCCCGGCCCCGACCCATCTGGTGATCCAGCGGATCAAGCGCAATGGCGTGGTGGAAGCCGACAGCCTCCCCGTGCCCACCAGCTATGTCCTGCCTACCCTGCTGCGCGCAGGCGCGGTGGACCTCGAGACTCCGGGCGCCCCGCTGCCCGATCTCGGCTGGAAGACCAAGGATCTGAAGGAAGCCCGCACCATATTCCTGCCCGAGGAAGAGGACGGCGACCTGAAACCCATCCAGACCGGCGTCGAGACTTTCGTTTACGCGCCCCGCCACGACCTGGCTGATTCGGTGGCGGCCAATCCTTCCGCCGAGGATTTCGCCTGGTATGCCGTGTTCCCCGAGTCCGCGATCGAAATCACTGAACTGACCGATGGCGCGGACTGGATGCTGCACCTCCTGAAGGACAAGGACCTGCCGCTCATCGGGTCATTCTCATTGCTCACGCTCGAAGAAGAGTACACCAAGCGCAAGATCGACCACGAGGGCCTTGGCCACGTGATAGGAACCATGAAGATCAACTGGTTCAAGTTCGGCAACACCTTCGTGGAAGGGTCCGAACGCGATATCTGATCCGTTCCAGGATCATCGACGGTAACTGAACAGCGGGCTCCCCGGCAGGGGAGCCCGCTGCTTGATTTGCAGGACAATTTTTTCCGGGCCATCCGCAACAATCAGCTAGACGAGAATCTCCATCAGCCTGGCGTCCCTGAGGACGGCTTTGGCGGAGACCTTGGTCTTTTTTTCCAGGCTGCTGGTCTTGAACTTGTTCGCCACCACACCGACCATCAAACCGTGTTCCCCTTCGCAGAGCATCTCGGTGGCCCGGTGGCCCAGGCGGGAGGACAGGATGCGGTCGTAGCCCGAGGGCGACCCGCCGCGCTGTACATGGCCCAGCACCACCATGCGGACGCCCCGTTGCAGGCGCTCCTTGATTTCATAGGAGATGTAGGAGGCCTTGCCCGCGCCCTCGGCGACGATGATGATGGCGTGCTGCTTGCCTCGCTGGTACCCCTTGGCGATGTTTCGGCACAGGTCGTCCAGGTTGAAGGGGATCTCGGGCAGCAGCACCTCCTCGGCGCCCGTCGCGATGGCCGTCTGGGCGGCCAACAGTCCGTATTCCCGTCCCATCACCTCGATGACGAAGATCCGGCCGTGGCTGGTCGCCGTGTCGCGGACCTTGTCCACGGCATCGATGGCGATGTTCAGGGCCGTGTCGAAGCCGATGGAGATGTCGGTGCCGGGAATGTCGTTGTCGATGGTCGCGGGCACGCCCACGACGGGAAGGCCGAATTCCCTCATCAGTTTCGTACCGCCGCGGAAACTGCCGTCGCCTCCGATGATGATCATGCCGTCGAGATTGAGCTTGTCGAGGGTCTTGGCCACGGGCGCGGTGCCCTCGTCAGTGGCGAATTCGGGATAGCGGAAGGTCCGCAGGATGGTGCCGCCCTGATGGAGGATGCCGCTGACCAGGTTGGGCGTCATCTTCACGGAGGCGCCTTCGGCCAGACCTCGCCAGCCTTTCTTGATGCCGATGACTTCCACGCCCATCCGGCAGGCGGTGCGTACGACGGCTCTCAGGGCCGTGTTCATGCCGGCTGCGTCGCCGCCGCCGGTCAAGACTCCAATTCGTTTCATCCGTTGTCTCCTGTTTCAGGTTCTGGTGGCGTGGAAAGAGTGTTCTCTCGGGAATTGGCGCCCGGATCGGTGGCTTGTTTGGCCCGGGCCCGGCGCCGCGCGTGCCATTGGCGGATCTGCTCCATGCGGGCAGCCAAATCGGCCTCGTACCCCCGCGTGCCCGGCTGGAAGAAATCCGATCCCTTCAAACTGTCCGGCAGACAGTTCATGTCGCCCAACCCGTCATCGGTGTCATGGGCGTAGATGTAGCCGTCGCCGCAACCCAGTTCCTTCATCAGACGCGTCGGCGCGTTGCGCAGGTGCAGAGGGACCGGCGGGTTGTGTCCCCTGGCCACCTCACGGGATGTTTTCCCGTAGGCCTTGTACAGGGCGTTGCTCTTGGGAGACAGGGCCAGGTAGACCACCGCCTGGGCCAGGGCCAGGGCGCCCTCGGGCATGCCGATGAAATGGACGGCGTCCCGTGCGGCCAGGGTCTGCCGCAGGGCGTCGGGGTCTGCCAACCCGACGTCCTCACTGGCGAAACGCACCAGCCGGCGGGCGATGTAAAGAGGGTCTTCGCCACCTTCCAGCATGCGGGTCATCCAGTACAGGGCGGCCTGGACATCGCTGTTGCGCAGCGATTTGTGAAGGGCGGAAATGATGTTGAAGTGCTCTTCGCCACCCTTGTCGTAACGTGCGGCCCTGGTCCTGATCAATTCGGCGAGATCCCCTGCTTCGAGGGCGTGCTCGCTTTGTCCCCCGGCGAAACCGGCCTCCACCGCCGCGGCGGCGATTTCGAGCAGGCCCAGGGCCACCCGGGCGTCACCCTCGCTCATTTCCGCCAGCATGGCCACCGCTTCGTCGGTCAAGGTCAGTGCGCCGTCCAGGCCTCTGGGATCGGTCAGGGCCCGCTCCACAAGTATGGCGATGGCCGCGGGAGTGAGGGGGGTCAGGACGAACAGCCGGGTCCGGGAGATGAGGGCGCTGTTGATTTCGAAGCTGGGGTTCTCGGTGGTGGCTCCGATCAAGGTGACGTCACCCCGTTCCACCCACGGGAGCAAGGCGTCCTGCTGGGCCTTGTTGAAGCGGTGGATCTCGTCCAGGAAGAGGATGGTTCGGGCGCCGGTCGCCCGTTTGAGCTTCTCGGCCTCGGCCATGACCGCCTTCACCTCTTTCGACCCCACCGCGACGGCGCTGAATTCCAGGAAACGTGCCTGGGAGTGGCGGGCCACCAGGCGGGCCACGGTGGTCTTGCCGCAGCCCGGCGGTCCCCACAGCAGCAGTGACGGCAGGGAATCCCCTTCCAGAAGGAGGCGCAACGGCCCCCGGGGACCGAGAAGTTCCTCCTGGCCGACCATCTCGTCCAGGGAAATCGGCCGCATCCTGTCCGCCAGCGGGGTCTGACGGGCCGACTCAACGTCGTCCCGTGGGGGGGATGCGGCGCCATTGTCACCGTTGGTGTCGCCTGTGGAAAAGAGATCGTTTTTCATGTCGCACATTCTAACCCGAAGTCCCGTGCTGGCAAGGTGAAGCTGTTGACGGACGGCCCCGCTTGGGGCTAACCTTGATCAGATCGAAAATCCCAAGGAGAAGATTTCATGGCCACGGCGATTCTCATCATCCTGGATGGTCTCGGAGTGGGCGGCGCTCCCGACGCCGCCGACTATGGAGACGTGGGCAGCGACACCCTGGCGAACATGGCGGCGGGAGTCGGGGGACTTGATGTCCCCAACCTCCAGAGCCTGGGCCTTGGCAACCTCCACCGCATCAAGGGAGTGGCCCCGGCGGCCGAACCCGCGGCCGCCTTCGGTCGGCTTGAGGAAGTGTCCTCCGGCAAGGATTCCACGACCGGCCATTGGGAATTGATGGGTCTGGTCACCACGGTGCCTTTCCCCACCTACCCCGAAGGCTTTCCCGCGGAGGTGACCGACGAGTTTTCCCGCCTGACCGGTTACGGAGTGCTCGGCAACAAGGCCGCCAGCGGCACGGACATCATCAGGGAATTGGGCGATGAACACCGGCGGACGGGCAAGCTCATCGTCTACACCTCCGCCGACAGCGTGTTCCAGATCGCCGCCCACGACGAGGTCTGCAGCCTCGAGGAACTCTACCGGGTCTGTCAAATCGCCCGGGACATGCTGCAGCCGCCCCACCAGGTCAGCCGGGTCATCGCCCGGCCCTTCACCGGTGCGGCGGGGGCCTACGAACGGACGCCCTACCGGCACGATTACTCCCTGGATCCGCCCGAGGGATTACTGTTGCCGGCGCTGCAGGCCCACGGTGTGCGGGTACTTTCCATCGGAAAGATCTACGACCTTTATGCCGGGGTCGGCATCGACGAGACCGTTCCTTCCAGGAACAACGCCGAGGGCATGGCCCAGATTGCCCGATTGTTGGCCGAGACCGGGAGTCAGGATACCCTGCTGTTGCTGAACCTGGTCGACTTCGACATGCTGTGGGGCCATCGAAACGACCCGGAGGGAATGAAGCAGGGCCTGGAGGAGTTCGACCTCTGGCTGGGTCCCTTTCTCAAGGATCTGCCCGTCGGCACCTTGTTGCTGATGACCGCGGACCACGGCAATGATCCGACCACCCCGAGTACCGATCACTCCCGCGAACAGGTTCCCCTGCTGGCCTATCTCGCCGGACAACGGGGTGGACGGGATCTGGGCACGAGGGTGGGTTTCATGGACGTGGCCGCCACCTTCGCGGACTTTTTCGGGAGCGCTCCGCCCCACAAGGGAATCAGTTTCCTGCCCGAGATCCGGAAAGGACCTCCATCGTGAAAGAAGAATTCCGTCAACTGGTGGAAGCGGCCCGTGAAGCCCGTCTCCGCAGTTACTCCCCCTACTCGAAGTTCCGGGTGGGCGCCGCGCTGCTGGGCAAGAGCGGTTCGGTCTATTTGGGGACCAACGTGGAAAACGCCAGCATCGGTCTGTCCATTTGCGCCGAACGGTCGGCGGTCTGCCGGGCGGTGGCCGCAGGGGAAGTCGTTTTCACGGCCATCGCCATCTGTGCCGATGGGGTCACGCCAACGCCCCCCTGCGGGGCGTGCCGCCAGGTTCTTCTCGAGTTCGGACCTGACTTGACCGTCCTGGTGGCCGGGGACCAGGGTGCGGGGGGGGAGGTCCGCCGGTTCTCCCTCGGGGAACTGATTCCGCACGCCTTCGAAACCTTCGTGGACAACATCGCACCCGAGCCGGGTGACCGGGAAGGAACGTCTTGAACATTCTCGAGATCATCGAAGCCAAGAAACAGGGGCGCGAACTGACTGTCCCCCAGATGGAATTCGTGGTGAACGGGTTCACCGCGAACGCCTTCGCCGATTACCAGATGTCGGCCTTCCTGATGGCTGTCTGGTTCCAGGGTATGACCTCCGAGGAAACCGCCTGTCTGACCGGGGCCATGCTCCGCTCCGGCGAGGAACTGGACACCAGCGGCATGTCGGCCCCCTCAGCCGACAAGCATTCCACCGGCGGGGTCGGGGACAAGGTCAGTCTGCTGTTGGCCCCCCTGGCCGCGGAGTGCGGCCTGAAGGTTCCCATGTTGTCGGGTCGGGGCCTGGGACACACCGGTGGCACCCTGGACAAGCTGGAAGCGATCCCGGGATACCGCATCCTCATGGACAACGAGGAATTCCTGGGCCTTGCCGAACGGGTCGGCTGCGCCATCATCGGACAGGGTGGTTCGATCGCACCGGCGGACGGGCGGATCTACGCCCTGCGCGATGTCACCGCGACGGTGGATTGTGTTCCCTTGATCACCGGTTCGATCATGTCCAAGAAACTCGCGGCAGGCCCGGGGACCATCATCATCGATCTGAAGACGGGGTCGGGAGCCTTCATGGACGACATGACCCGCGCCCGGGAGCTGGCGGTTGCCCTGGTGGCGGTGGGCAAGCTCTACGGGCGCCGGATGTCCGTGGTGTTTTCCGACATGGACCAACCCCTCGGCAGGGCGATCGGGCACGCCAACGAAACCATCGAGGCGTTCGCGGCCCTGCGTCCGGCCGGACGCGACGCGGCCCCCGCCGACCTGGTGGCCTTGACGGAGGATCTGGTGGCGGAGATGGTCCGGGTGGCCGGTCTCGAACCCGATCGTCATGCGGCGTTGAGCAGGGTCCGCGATGTCTGGGAATCGGGCCGGGCCTTTGCCCGGATGCTGGCCTGGGTCGAAGCCCAGGATGGGATTCTCGATCCGGAGCGGGAGGATTTCGGTTTGGCCGTCGCGCCGCTGGCGCTCGAGTTGGAAACCCCCCGGGACGGCTGGCTGGCCGGGGTGGATTGCCGGCAGGTGGGCTTGTCGTTGGCGGATCTGGGCGGGGCCAGGCTGACCGTGGAAGACCCCTTGGATCTCACCGCGGGAATCGATTTCCTGCCCAAGGTGGGCGCAAAGGTGAACAAGGGCGATGTCCTGGCCCGCCTCTTCAGCGACGACCGCGAAAAGGCCGTCGCCGCATCCGATCGAATTCTCGCTGCCCTTGCTTTTTCCGAGGAGATGGTCCCTGCCCATGATCTGATCCTGGACCGCTACGAGTGAGTCCTGATCCCGACATGCCATAGGCCAGGTCCCTGTATCCGCATTTTGCGCGCATCTGAGCGCTCGGGCGAAGCTAAGCTGAAAATGCGGATACAGGGACCTGGCCTATG
>CBDURF010000003.1:0-49149 GCA_965369705.1 uncultured bacterium | reverse complement strand
GCCCTGCGCCTGTTGGCCGGTCCCGGCGCCGTCTTGGTGGGTCTGATCGTGGTGGGGAGGTTGGCGGGCCGGTTTTGGCCCGACGTAGAAGCCGCCGTCGACGGCCTGGGCGTTGCCGGTTACGCGCTGTTCGTCGCTGCCTGGGTTCTGTTCTCCCTCACCTGCTTCCCCGTATCGGTCCTGGGTGTTTCCGCCGGGGCCCTGTTCGGGCCGTGGGGGGGCATGGCCCTGGTTTTTCCCGCCAGCCTGATCGGGGGGTCGGTGATGTTCTGGATGGGTCGCGGGCTGTTGCGCGGAAGGATCAGGAAGTTGATATCGGCCCGCCCCAAGTTGGCCGCGGTTGACCGTATGGCGGGGGAGCAGGCCCTGAAGCTCAACGCCCTGACCCGGCTTTCCCCCTTGAACTTCGGGCTGGCCTCATACACACTTGCTGCGGGCAGTACGACCTACCGGGCCTACTTTTTGGGTTTGTTCGCCACCCTGCCCAGCATGCTGGCGCAGGTCTGGTTCGGTTCATTGGCCCGGGAGGCCGGCCGTTCAGCCGACGAAGGGGGCTTCTCTGCCGGCAAGTTGGCCCTGCTTGCAGGAGGATTGGTTTTTTTTGGCCTTCTGACCTGGGTGATGGGAAGAATGGTCAAACGGGCCTGGGACGAGGCTCCCGACCGCGGACCTGAAGATTGACGGGGCGGACCCGAGGAAACGAAATGAACGACAACAACAACAGCAACATCATAAATTTCCCCGGCCCCGGTGCGATGTCCGAAATTCTGCAGTTGCGGGTGGAACTTCTCCTCATGCCCCTGCCTGTCTGGCGCAGGTTTCTGGTGCCAGGTCATTATTCCTTCTGGGACCTTCACGTGGCGATCCAGGACGTGATGGGATGGGAGGACCGGCATCTTCATCAATTCACCCTCGACGATCCCGTCACCGGGGAGAGGGTGCGGCTGGGTATTCCCGACGACAGCGGGTTCTACGGGGTGGACGAGGTGCTCCCGGGGTGGGAGCATAAGGTCACGCGGTTCATGAAACCGGGCGCCCTGCCTGTTCTTTATACCTATGATTTCGGGGACGAATGGCAGCACGAAATTCTCCTTGAGGCTGCCCTGCCCGCCAATAGGACCCAGGTGCAGCCCCGTTGCCTGGCGGGGGAAGGCCGGTGTCCCCCCGAGGATAGTGGAGGGCCGGCGATGTGCCCGAAGATTCTCGAAACAGGCCTTACTGAGGAATTCATTCCCGCCGACGTTGCCTTCGACGATCCACGGAAACGATGGGATCGAGCCTTCCGTAATGACTGATTCCTTCTTGACGTTGATTCCCCGGGTTCCGACCGCGCGGGCGGAGAGCAGCTAGGCATGGGAGAAATCTTCGCCTTGGCCTGTGCCTTGGTCTGGGCCTTTGCCGTCATTTTTTTTCGTAAATCCGGTGAAACAGTATCCCCGTTTTCCTTGAACCTGTTCCGGGTCGCCGTGTCCAGCCTGCTGTTCGCGCTGACCATGGTGGTAATGCGACAACCCCTCCTGGGTCGCGCTCCGCTCGGGGACTACCTGATTCTCGTCGCCAGCGGAGTCATTGCCATAGCCGCCAGCGACACCTTGTTCCACATGTGTCTGAACCGCGTGGGGGCCGGCCTCAATGCTCTCATCAGCACCCTGTATTCACCTTTCATCATCCTGTTCGCCGTCCTAATGCTGGGTGAACACCTGGTTTGGGAACAATTTCTGGGAATGGTCCTGATCATCGGCGGGGTCATTGTTGTTTCGGTCAGCGGGCCTCCGGAAGGTGTTACCCGTCGCAATCTGATCATCGGTCTGTTGCTGGGGGTCGGATCCATGGCCACGTTGGGTTTCGGGATCATCCTGGCCAAGCCTGTTCTCGAACGATCGGATATCCTGTGGGCCACCACGGTCCGGCAATTGGGATCGTTGGCGATACTGGCTCCGGTCGCCCTGCTGTGGCCCGGCCGCGCACGGCGTTTTGCCATTTTCCGGCCCCATGCCACCTGGAAATATTCACTGCCGGGGGCCTTCCTTGGTTCGTACCTGGCCCTGATCCTGTGGATCGGGGGAATGAAATACACGACTGCGGCCAACGCCGGAATCCTCAACCAGACCAGCACCATTTATACCCTGATTTTCGCCTCGATATTTCTGAAAGAGCCTTTCACACGCCGCAAGGGTCTGGCCGCTGCTCTGACCTTGTTGGGAGTCCTTTTGGTGTTGTGATTCGGAAAATTTCGATCTTCCTCTGTAACCTGTTAAATGCATTGAAATTACAATTTGACAATAAACTTGGGTTTTTTTGCAACATGCGTTATATAACACACGTAATACATGCTCGGAATTATTGAATCCACGAAAGGCATGAAATGGTTCGCAAAACGGTTTTCACCAGTAAGGATGTGATCAAAGCCGGTCTCGCGGTGATGGACAAGGACGGGGTGGAAAACCTGAGCGCCCGACGAGTTGCCGAGGAGATGGGCGCCAGTACCGCTCCGGTCTACAGCAATTTCGCGAACATGGACGATCTCATGATGGCGGTCAAGAAGGCCGCGGTCGCTCTTCTGCTTGATCTGACCCTGGAGAAGCACACCGACAACGCCTTCCTGAATATGGGAGTGGGGGTCCTGGAGTTTGCCCGCCGGCACCCCCTTCTGTACAGCGCCTTGTTCCACCAGGCCAATGACGATTGCGAAGCCGGACCCGGGGTCATGCAGGAACTCCTGGAGCGCATGGCGGTGCTGCCGGATCTGGAGCAGTTGAAGCCGGTGGAGAGGATCATCCTGTTGCGCAAGGTGGCCCTGTTCACCCATGGGCTGGCCACCCAGATCTGCAGTGGACTTCCTCCCGAGATAAAGTGGGAAGACTTGCTGCACCTGCTCGATGAGGTTGGAATCGCCATCCTGTCGGACGCGGTGGCCCGGTCCCCGCGCACCGATGAGGATCTCGCCAGTCTCGGTTCACTCTGCGACATTCCCCTCCAGCCAAAAAAGGATGCGAAGTGACATGATGAGGTCCCTTCTTTTCCGTACCTGCGGCCTGGCCCTGACCCTTCTCCTGGTCGGTCTTTTGCCGCTCGGACCAAGCCTGGCCCAGGATCCCGACCTGGACGATCCCACTCCGAATTTCACCCGCGCCGAACCGCTCGGGCCGGTGATCGACGCCAGGCCCGGCGCCAGCAACGTTCTGGACATCTTCGGTTGTGTCGAGGAGGCGCTGAAGACCAACGACCGGTTGCAGGCCGAGCGTTTGCGCGAGGATGAACTCCACGGCCAGATGAAACAGGCCCTGTCGACAGGATTGCCGACACTTGATCTCATCGGGGACTGGTCCCGCGGCCGGGACCCCAGTTTCGCTCTCGATTCCATTTTCGGGGGTGGCGACGGGAGCGGTATGGCCCCTCCGCCGGGCAGTCCGGAATGGTTCCAGGATTGGCTTGGAGGCTTCGGGTCGTTCATTCCCGCTGTTGACGAAATTCCTGCCCAGACATTTATCAGAGGCAGCCTGGATTTGAACTGGAAGATCAACCCCATCCAGATCATGGGCGCCACGGGGGCGGCCCGGCTGGGCATAGACCAGCAGGTGCTGTCCGTCGTCGCGGTGGAGCATACCACCGCGGAAAGCACAGTGGGCGCCTACTACAGCATCATCCGGGCGGCCGAGAAGATCCAGGCCGTCAAGGCCGAGCTGACCAACCAGGCCGAACTTCTCGAAATCATGAAAATGCGTTACGAACTGGGCATGGCCACACGTCTGGACACCCTTCAGGCAGCGGTGACCCTGGCGAACATCCGGCCACAGTTGAGTATTGCCCGAGCCAACCTGCGGAACGAGGGCAGCCGGTTGAATGCCATTATGGGCCGACGTCCGGAGACCCCCCTGCGGGTCGCCAATGAACAGGTCGTGGAAAAAGATTTCCTGGACGAGCCCCGCGCCCTGGAATTGGCGCAGATCCGGCCGGAACTGGAAGCGACCGCCCTGTTCATCGACATCCTGCAGAAAAATCGGCAGGCCCAGGTCGCCGACAACCGCCCCTACCTGACCATGTACGGTTCCTATGGCTACGTGGGCAAGACATTCGACACGGTTTTCGACGAGGGGCACGATTCCTGGCGAGCGTCCGTCGCGTTGAATATTCCCATTTTCGACGGCATGCTGGTCCGAGGCAAGGTCGCCGAAACCGAAGGCCGCATCCGGCGCTCGGAGGCCGAACTGACGGGCCGGCGTCGTGAAGTCCAGGTGGAAGTCATGGAGATTCTGGCCAACCTCCGCATGGCGCGTCAGGTGCTCGAGGCGGTGATCCTCAATCAGGAACGCAGTGAAGACGTCCTTGAGGAGAGTCTCCTGATGTTGCAGATGGGCAAGGTCAATTACCTGGATGTCTTGGTTTCCGAAGCCAACCGGGCCGAGGCGCGGAGCAACGTCATCGATGCGCGCTACGAAGTCCTGGTGTTGACGTCTTCCCTGAAAAGGGCGGTCGGCTTCAGTCCCCTGGTACCCTTGAACAGCATTCCTGGTCTGGTTGCGGAGGTTTCCCGATGAAGCACGAGGCGATGAAGATATTCAGTCGATGGATCCTGGTCGGCATGGTCGCCGCCATTGTGTTCGTAGCGGGTTGCGGCGAGCAGTCCCAATCCGATTCGATCGCGGAAGTCCCCCGCAATGTCCGGGTCCTGACTCTGGCGGAGGAATCAGTCGCGGAATTCTTCGAGATCTCCGGGCCGGTCGCGCCCGTGCGCGGGACAGATCTCAGCGCCCAGGAAAGCGGTCCCGTGGTCGCCATTCCCCTTGGCAAGGGCGAGGCCGTGGCCAAGGGGAAGATCATCCTGGAACTGGAGCGTGACATCCTCAAGGCCGAATTGGCGGCCGCGCAGGCCGCCTTGGCCATGCAGTCCTACAACGTGGACAAGGTTCGCCAACTGCACGAGGCTGGTAAGGTGAGCCGGATCGAACTGTTGACCGCGGAAAGCAGCCATGCCCAGGCGAAGTCCCTGGCCGGGGTTCTGCAGAAACGGTATGCCCGGGCCGCCATCCGGGCGCCCTTCGACGGTGTGGTGGTCGACAGATACGTGGAACTCGGTCAACTGGTCAATCCGGGGCAGCGCGTGGCCCGCATCCTCGACCCCTACATCCTGAAGCTCGAGGCCTACCTGACGGACACCCAGGTCCAGTGGGTCAACGTGGGGGAAAGCGCCACGATCCAGATGGGAGAAACCCGGGCAACGGCCCTGGGCGCGGTTTCCTGGGTCGGTTTCGAAGCCGACCGGTTGACGGGGAAGTTCAAGGTCGAAATCGAGATTCCCAATCCCGACCTGAAGTATCACAGCGGCGTGATCGGGCGGGCTCGCCTCAGCAAGAACCTGGTTTCCCATGTGGTGGCCATTCCACGTGACGCGGTCCTGCCGGGCAGGATCGGACCCACGGCCTTCGTGGTTGAGAACGACCGCGCGGTCCAGCGACGCCTGGAATTGGGCGCGGACCAGGGACTCATGGTGGTCGTGCGCAGGGGACTGGAGCCTGGCGAACAGCTGGTGGTCAGGGGGCACCGGGATCTGCGTGACGGCAGCCTGGTCCGGGTGACCGAATTCGCCACCGCCTCGGACGGCACCACGCCCGATGATCCCCCCAGCGTGGCCGGCGCCCGGGCCGGAGCCAGGATCCAGGACGGTGAGACCGCCGAAGGTGGTTCTCTGTCCGACGGCAGCGTGGAGGCCGCGCGATGAGGATCACCAACGGCGCAATCCGCCGGTATCCCATGATTTTCGCCTTTATGTTCATCATCGCCCTGCTGGGGTTGCGATCATACCTGGACTTGCCGCGTGAATCCTCACCCGACGTCAAGATCCCCTTCGTCATGGTCATGGCGCCCTATGCCGGCACCAGTCCCGAGGACATGGAGAATCTGGTCACGCGGAAGCTGGAACAGCAGCTCAAGGGCGTGGAGGATCTCAAGGAGATGACCAGTTCCTCATCCTACGGAATGTCGGTCATCACCATGGAGTTCGAATCCAAGGTGGACATGAGCGACGCCCTGCAGTCGGTGCGCGACCGGGTGGAGCTGGCCAAACCCGATCTTCCCACCGATCCCCGCAACGACCTTCTGGTTCAGGAAGTCAGCGCCGCCGACGTTTTTCCGGTCATGCAGATCAACCTGGCCGGTGACATCGACCTGTTCCTGCTCAAGAAGACCGGCGAGGATCTTCAAGAGGAACTGGAGCAGATCAAGGGGGTCCTCGGGGTCGATCTGGTGGGCGGAATCGAAAACGAGGTCCAGGTCGATGTGGATCCGGAAAAGCTGGCTTTTTACGACCTGGCGCTGCTGGATGTCCAGGACGCTGTGGCCCTTCAGAACATGACCATCCCCGGTGGCAAGCTTTCTCTCGGCGTCTACGACTACCAGGTCCGCGTGCCCGGCGAAGTCAAGAACGTGGAGGAGATCCTGGACTTCGTCGTCAACCCGGGTATCGATCCGCCGGTCTACGTGCGCGACGTGGCCACGGTCAGGTTCGGGGTCAAGGACCGTGAAACGATCAGCCGCGTGGGAGGTCGCGATGCCGTGACCCTGGTGGTCAAGAAGCGCAGCGGGGAAAACATCATCGAGATTTCCGAGGAGGTCCTGGCGACGGTCGAAAGGCTCAAGCCCACCTTCCCGGCCGGAACGGAGGTCAGTATCGTCGCGGACCAGTCGGTGGAGATCAGAAGGATGGTAGCCGAACTGGAAAACAACATCCTCAGCGGTCTGACCCTGGTGGTGATCGTTTTGCTGGCTTTCTTCGGGATCCGCAACGCCCTGTTCGTGGGTATCGCCATCCCGTTCTCCATGCTGATCAGTTTCATAGTTTTGGCCGCCCTGGGCATCACCCTGAACATGGTGGTTCTGTTCAGTCTCATTCTGGCCCTGGGCATGCTGGTGGACAACGCCATCGTGATCGTTGAGAACATCTATCGACACCGGGGCCAGGGTCAGACCTCGGAGGAGGCGGCCAGGACCGGTACGGCCCAGGTGGCGGGGGCCGTCATCGCCTCGACGCTGACCACCATCTGCGCCTTCGGGCCCATGGTCTTCTGGCCCGGCATCATGGGCGAGTTCATGAAGTACCTGCCCATCACGGTGGTGATCACGCTATCGTCGTCGCTGCTGGTGGCGATGATCTTCAACCCGGTCCTGTGCTCCCGGTTCATGGGTGTGCCCCGCGCCGAGGGCGAGGACAAGCTTCTCGGGGACAAGTTGATCGCCCGGGGGCAGCGTTTTTACCGGCCGGTGCTCACGTATGCTTTGGCCCACCGCTTTCCCGTCATACTGGGTATGAACCTGGTATTGCTCGTAGTATTGATCCTGTTCGGAAAATTCAACGCGGGCGTTGAGCTCTTTCCAGACACCGAGCCCAAGTACGCCAACGTGAACATCGATGCGCCCAGCGGAACCCGCATCGAAATGACCGACCACTACGCGAAGATAGTGGAGGAACAGGTGGCGAAGGTTCCCGACCTGAAGGCCTATTCCACCTCGGTGGGAACGCCCATCGATCAGCAGGGCGCCGGCGGTTCCCTGCCGTCGCACCAGGGCTCGGTGACCCTCGAATTCGTGGACATGATCGAACGAAGTCAGTCGTCGCAGACATCTTTGGAAGAATTGCGGGAACGGCTGGCCGATTTCACTGGGGCCCGGCTCACGGTCCAGAAGATGGAAGAGGGGCCGCCCACCGGGGCGCCGATCAACATCGAAATTTCCGGGGATGATTTCAACGTGCTGGGCGGGATCGCGGCCGACGTCAAGGACCGCATCCGCAGCATTCCCGGCCTGGTGGACATCACGGACAACTATGATCGATCCCTGCCCGAACTGCGGGTCATACCCGATGTGGAAAAGGCGGGACGCTACGGCTTGCGGACGTTCGACATCGCGGGCACCATCCGCACGGCGCTGCACGGGACCGAAACAGCAAAGTATCGGGTGGGTGAAGACGAGTACGACATCATCGTGCGGTATCTGCAGCCCTTCCGGGGTAAAGTCGAGGACGTTGAGAATGCCACGGTATTCTACGAGGGCCGGACCATTCCCATTTCGGCCTTCGCCCGCATCGAGTTCGGCACCGGCCTGTCGGCCATTCACCGGATCGACGCCCGCCGTGTCGTGACGGTCAGCGCCGAGGCGGCCGCCGGCTTCAACGGGAACGTCCTGCTGGCCCAGGTCCAGGAAGCCCTCGCCGACTACCAGCTGCCCCCGGCCTACTCCCTGGACTACACGGGCGAAAGCGAGGACCAGGAGGAGGCCTCCGAGTTTCTCGGCAACGCCTTCATGATCGCCCTCATGCTCATCTTCGTGGTGCTGGTCAGCCAGTTCAGTTCCGTCACGGTGCCGGTGGTCATCCTGTTCAGCGTGATCCTGTCCCTCATCGGGGTCTTCGCCGGTCTGATGATCACCCGTACGCCCTTCGGCATCATCATGACAGGCGTGGGAGTCATTTCCCTGGCGGGGATCGTGGTGAACAACGCGATCGTGCTGCTGGATTACATCGAGAAGCTTCGGGCCCGCGGCCTGGAAAAGACCGAGGCCATCATCCAGGCGGGCATGACCCGGTTCCGACCGGTGATTCTGACCGCCGTGACCACCATCCTGGGGCTTATTCCGCTGACCACCGGCCTGGCGGTCGATTTCGACGAGCTGTTGCACGGGAATTTCGGCCGGGCGCTGGTCATCGGCGGGGAATCCAGCCAGTGGTGGGGGCCGATGGGTGTCGCGGTGATCTGGGGCCTGACCGTGGCAACCTTCCTGACGCTCGTGGTGGTGCCGGTCATGTATTCGACGCTGGAGCCCGTCAAGCGGTTCATCGGATTCATTCTGGTGGGGTGGTGGCGCCGGTCGTCCTGATCAGGGTACTTATTCTAAAAAACCGGGGAGGATGGTCCTCCCCGGTTTTGCCATTCCGGTGCAGGATCGATTCCCGCACCGTATGTGGGTCCCTTTATCCTCAGTCCATGACGTCGAGCAGGGGGTCCTTCTTGTAGCCGAGGGCCGGCCAGTCCATGCGGCCGCCTTCCCGGTGGCAGTCCAGGCACTGCAGGGCCTTTGCGGCCGGCCGGACCTCGTGGAAGATGCCCATGTACCGCTTGGTGTTCACCCACTCGTAATCGGGATCGTGGATGTCGTAGGCCGCCGCCGCCCCCTCGCGGACGCCCTTTTCGATGTCCCCGTCGATGAAGAACTCGTCCACCGCGATGGGGATCAGCCACTGCTTTTCCTTGAGTATGGGGAGGATGCCTTCGTGGAGCTTGAAGGCGTGGATCTTGGCCTTCTTGTCCTTCCGGCTGCCCTGGGGCGCCATGATGGTCACGGCTCCGTCGTCGTCGAATTCCACTTTGTCGCCCATCTTCATCAGCCGGGTGTTCCCGTTGAACCACGCGTAGACCGGGACGACGTTCTCGCCGAAGGTGATGGTGGCGGAAAACTTGTTTTCGATCTCGTGGTGCTTGGGCGTGGACCAGTCCCGCCGCATGTCGGTCTTGTCCTTTTTGGCGAACTCGGTGATATGACAGACCGTGCAGTTGATCCGGTCCGTATGATGGTCCAGGGCCTTGAGCCCGTGGGGTTTCTCGTCATGGCAACTGGTGCAGAAGAGGGGGTTCTCCGGACTGTCGGTTCCCGAAAGATCCGACCCGCGTCCACGGACCCGGTGGTCGTCGCCCGCGTGGCAGTCCACGCAGTGCATGTCGTTGCCCTCGGTGGCCATGTGGACGTCGAAATCGGGGCTGCAATCGGCCAGCTCGTATTCGATGTCGCCACGCTTGAAGTTGGGCCCGCCGCCGGCGCCGCTGTGGCAACGCAGGCACATCTTGCGCTCGGGCATGGTGATGCGTTTGGAAACGGAATCCAGGCCCACCTGGTTTTTCCAGAGGATGGGGCGCCATTCCCATTCGCCGTTCTCGTCCTGGTACAGGTCACGGCGGTAGCCCGAGGCGTGGCAGATCAGACAGTCGATGTTTTCGAGCTGCTCGCGGCTCATTTCGGGCGAAGGCATCTTGCCCAGACCCGCGTGGCATTTCGAACAACCCTGCGCGATGATCTTGCCCTCGACGTTCACGGCGTTGCCGATCCAGTTGGCCAACGGATTTGTGCAGAAGTCGTTCATCGTGTTCATCTTGCCCAGCATTTCGCCACCGGAGTTGACTATGTTGGGGGATTGTCCCTGCCACTGGTAATGCTGGCTGTGGAAGAAGGACTCGGCTTCATCCTCGTGGCACTCCAGGCAGGTGGCCGTGCCTTCGTAGTGCTCGAAGTAGTCGTCCTGGTGAGAGTACGTGCGCCTGGCGGCCGAGGAGTCCCCGGCCGCCAGAGCAACAATCACCAGCGACATCGTGATGGTCGCTGCGATCTTCATGCATAACTCCTTCTAGAACCTGGCGCTGAAGCCCAGGGAAACTTTCCCGACCTTGGAATAGGTGGGGAAACCCTGGATCTGGGGGGTGTCACCCAGTTCGGCGGGGGCGCCCACGTGCCAGCCGGATCCCGTGTAATCGTACTGGTAATTGATGTAGGCCAGCTTCATGACGAAACGACGGCTCACGCGGTGAGTGACATAACCCTCCCACACGGTGCCCCGCGTGCTGGTCTTGGGCGCGATGATGTCATCCTGGCTGGGAGCGAAGTTGAACCAGTACTCGGATCCCTTGTTCCACTCCAGGCCCACCTTGGTTTTTTCCTGGTTGAAATTGTAGCGTGCGCCCAGGTAGTACATGTCGCCCGTCTGGCTTTCGGGGTTGTCGTAGGGCCCGCTCAGCAGACCACCGAAAGGTCCGCTGACACCGTCTTCAGGGTGGCTCTTACTCCAACTGCCGGTCACGAACCAGTCGAACGGACCGTCACGACGTGCCAGCAACAAGCTGGCGATGTCAAAATCGCCCAGGTTGGTCGAAGGGCTGAAACGGGTCACGATGGGACCGGGCATGGGCTGGCCGGTCACCGGGTCGTTGGGCATGATGATGTAGCCGGCGAATCCGTCGGTGATGTCGAAGGCCCTGGCAAACGTGGTCTGGATCTGCATCTCTTCCGTGTTCCAGGCGTCGATGTTGAACCCGAAGAAGTGGGCGTCCTTCAAGGCCAGTTCCTTGTTCAGGGTGCCGTTGCCGTACTGGGATTCGTAGCCCAGACCGTAGCACGCCCTGACCGTGGTCTTGTCACCGAAGTTGTAACCCAGGGTGGCGCCGTCGAACTGCATGTCGATGATGGTGCCCATGGGTGTGCCCGCGCGCACTTCATCGTTTCGGTAGTGCAGGGGAGGACCGTCGGTGCTCGGACGACGACCCAGGCTCAGGTAGACGGGAGCTCCGCCAATCTCCTTCCAGGTAAAGTAGGCGCGGTCGACCTTCAAGGTCGCGTCACCGGCGGTACCGGGCCAGTTGGCATCAGTGTTCAGGGTGTTGGCCTGGCCGTTGAAAACGCCGGTCTGGGTGGAGGCGCCCCAGGGTTTGTACATGCTCAGGCGGCCGCTGAAGTCGACGTTTTTGGCAACCTTGGCCGCCATGTTCAGGCGCAGGCGGGTGGTGTACAGGATGCTGTTGTCGGTCTTGAAACCACCACGTGCTGCATCAGCGGCGAACATCTGCATCATCTGATCCATCATGGCGGGGTTGGAGCCCGCCATGAGCTGGACCCAGTCCTTGATCTCAGGGAAGCGGTTCATGCCGGAATACAACTGAAAGTTCGCGTAGTTGGCGGCAATGTGGTTTTCGATGTCAGCCACCGAAGTGAGCGGGGCTCCGGCACCAAAATTGGGATCGGTGTAGAACATGGCGCCGTAGGTGAGAGCCTGCATGCGCATACCGTCGATGTAGGGATCCACTTCACCGGTGACGCTGTGGGCTTCAACCCTCAGATCGCCGGTCCACTGGATGCGGTCCTTGGCGGACTTGAATTCCAGCGTCTGCAGACGCTTCTCCAGGGCCTTGAGCTTGGCATCCGTGTCCTTCTCGGCAAAGGCGCCGGTCGCCATGGCGAACACGGCAATCAGGGTCAGCAGAGTGATCAACGTCTTTTTCATTTCCGCCCCTCCGGGGTTGAAATAGGCTTTCGCCTTGGGGTGGTCGGGCTGGAATCATTTCCGAACCCGGATTAGCGCCGCTGTGGCGGCCGGTGAAATCTAACCGCAGGTCATGGGCTGTTCGCTGTCGGCCGCGTGGTCCACGCAGAACTTGCGCAGTTTCTTGATCATGTCCTTGTCGATCATGTCGGTGACCTTCTTGTCCTTGTCCTTGGGGCAGACAACATCCTTGTGGGTCTCGACGAAGGTTTCGTCGAAGAACTCGTCCCATTGGTCCATGATCAGGGACATGGGGGTGTACTCACCCGCATCGGAGTCTTCCATGTGGCAGGTTTTGCAAAGGGTCTTGTAGAGTTCCTTGCCGTCCATCTTCTTGACATCGATGTCAGCCTTCTTGACCTCGATGTCCGCCTTTTTGAGCTCGGTGTCGATCTTCTTGACCTTGGCGATTGGTTCGTCCTGGGCCAAGGCCGTGGCCGCCAGGCCCGCCAGGATCATCAGAGCCAGCAGCACCTTGATGGTCGTGTGGAATTTCATTTGGAACCTCCAGGCCGGTTTCCCGGCGGTTGTGGGGCCGCGTTTGGCGGCTCCGTTTCGAGAAAACCTATTACTTTGCTGTAAATTTAAATCGAAACTTTGATGATCTTGAAGTGGGGGGCAAGGAATGATAAATAGGGATAAAAGGGGTCCGGAAAAAACAAGACAAATGTTTATGATAACAAGAATCATGTCATTTTCTTGGACCGGTAAATGTTTGTGGAATAACAGATAATTTGACCGTGGTCCCAGAATACCAATGGGATTTGTACATTTTGAATATCCAGATCAATTGAGATTGATGAGATTGCCTTCCCGGTTTCGAGGGATTTTTCCTCTCCGGGAAAGCCGATCGTTGCTGTAGGCCTTAAACCCGTTGCAAAAGAATAGTTTAAGTGGGTCATGAATTATGATAAACATTCCTTGAGTCACGGATCTGATTGGTTCAAGGTGCATATCCAAAGCCCCCTGTTTTCGCTTCGGATTAGGCCATTTGCTCCTGCCATGCTCGGAGGTCATCATGAAAGTCTTTTGGGTTTCCCTAGCCGCGGCCGTGGTGGCCTTGATCCTCGTTAGTGGAATCGTTATCGGACTGGTCGCCAGGAAATTCGACGAGAAAACCGACATCAAGGATCACAGTTGGCTTCACCTCGATCTTTACGGGGCTCTGCCCGAATACGATCCGCCCTCGGGACTGGCGGGCTCCTTGATCGGTGGTGACACCCAGACCCTGCAATCGATCTTGACCAATCTGGAGATGGCGGTCCACGACAAGCGAATCGATGGGGTGGTGCTCCAGCTGTCCGCCGCCAACGACGCGGGCCGCGGCAAGCTGGAGGAGATTCGCCGGGGCGTCGCCCGGGTCCAGACGGCCGGCAAGCCCGTCCTGGCCTTCGCCGACTATATCGATCTGAACGTTTTGTTCACGGCCGCGGCCTGTGATTCGTTTTTCTGTCCGCCGTCGGCCTATATAACCATCGTCGGGATCGACGCCAGTCATCCCCATGTCAAGCAGGGTTTGAAGAAGTTGGGCATCGAGCCCCATGTCAGCGCCATCAAGGATTACAAATCCGCGGCACAGATCATTACCCGGGACGATCTGACACCCGAGGCCGTCGCCAACAAGGAATGGATGCTCGACGAATTCATGGATCTCTACATCGAGGCCCTGACCGAGGGCAGGGGCCTGGATGCCGATGACCTGGACGCCATCATGACCCGGGCTGAGTTCCTTTCATCCGAAGCTCTTTCCATAGGAATCGTCGACGGGGTGATGTACTGGGATGAACTGACCGCCCGTTTCCAGCAGGAAAAGGACGATGCGCCGCGCGTCGTAACCGGCGCCCGGTACGCGAAGGAAGATCCGGAGGACCTTGATCTGGGCGGAAAGAAGAAGATCGCCGTGATCCATGCCCAGGGCAATATCGGCGGCCGGACCAACGGAATAAACCCCCTGCTCGGCATGATGATGGGTCACGAGACCATCAACGCGGAACTGAAGCGCGCCCTCGAGGACGAAGACGTGGCGGCCATCGTGTTGCGCATCGACAGTGGCGGTGGCGAGTCGCTGGCCTCGGATCTCATGGGGCATATGGTCGAAAAGGTCGGCCGGGAAAAGCCCGTCGTGGTTTCCATGGTGGACGTTGCCGCCTCGGGCGGCTACTCCATGGCCTATCGCGCCAACTGGATCGTCGCCGACAACATGACCGTCACCGGGTCCATCGGTTCGATCTCCGCCAAGTTCGACATGAGTGAAATGTACGACAAGCTGGGCATCGAATTCAGTCATGTGACCCGCGGTCCCAATGCACGCCTCATGGGTTCGGACCGTGGCTTCACCGACGAGGAATTCGAACGCTTCGAGGAACGCCACAACGCCAGCTTCCACGTCTGGGTCGAGGGTATAGCCGAACACAGGAACATGACGGTTGAAAAAGTTGAATCCCTCGGCCAGGGTCGGGTCTGGACAGGGAGGCAGGCGGTGGCCAACGGCCTGACCGACGAAGTGGGAGGGTTCTGGGAAGCGGTAGCCGCCGCGCGTCGTCTGGCCGAGATTCCCGAAGACACCAAAACCGGTTTGTGGCATCTTCCCGAAAAGCAGGATTTGGTCGCTACCCTGCTGAAGGGAGACGCCGAGGCCCTGACCCTGGCCGGCCGCTGGCTGGTCTATCGTTCCGTGCGCGAGGATCTGCGCCTGGTACGGCAGAGTCTGGAATCCGGCGCCTGGCAGACCGTGCCCACTGGTTACCTGGATTGAGCAGGAGAATGCCGTGAACATCGTACCGGTCATCTTTGAAGATCACAACCTGTTGCGGATGCGCCCCTTGACGTGGAGCATGCCCGTTTTCGAAATTCGCTGCGGGATGTTTAATATCCGGGAAAGGGTCGGCCTGTGTGCCGACCATGGAGGTGGGATCCTTCTGGGCCGAGCCATCCTGAAGGATCTTCACAACGCTTCCGGCTGGGGATGGGGTGCGGCCTCCGTCGCTGCCCCGGAAAACGAAGGGTTCAGATTCCTGTTCCTCAACGGAATTCTGGCCCCTGATTTTTCACTGATTGTCAGGTTGCTCGAGTTGGCCCAGGACAGTCCGGAATTCGTCTGGCGCAATGAACAGGGCCTGATGGCGGCCCTGGTGGGCGGCGACCTGGCTGGACAGGTAGTCGAGGACTGGGAAGTCTGGGAACAGGAAAACGCCCGGCTGGGTGTGTGGACGGACCCCGCGCAGACCCCTCGGGCCTGGAATGGGCCCGACCTCCTGGCCGGCGGAACCGCTTTGCGCCTGGAGGGGGGAGGGGAGGTCCTTGTGGATCCGGCAGCGTCCGGCGCGGCCCACGATCTGGTTGCCGAACTCCGCGAGCTGGAAAAACTCCAGGACCTCGGCCCGGGGTGGATCTGGGATATTGTCGACTGTACCAGGAACGCCCTGGCCGGTGATCTGGCTTTCGTAAGGGGCGGGCTGTCCTTTCGTCGAGAGCCCTTCGGCGTTTTTCCCGACCCCGACAATTCCGCTCCGGACTGGTCACGCGAGACCACCGTCGACGCACTTCCGTCGCGTATTCCGGCTGGCCTTGTCTCCCGGCTGGCGGTGGATGCCCCCGACCGCGTTTTCTGCGGCGAAGGCGTGGACCTGGCCCCGGGCACGGCCGTCGATACGGCTCATGGTCCGGTCATTCTGGACCGTGGGGTGCGGGTCATGCCCCATTGTTATCTGGAAGGTCCCCTATACATAGGGCCGGGTTCGCTGGTGAAACCTGGTGCGCGCATTCTCGGGGAATCCTCCTTCGGAATCGTCAACCGGCTGGCGGGCGAAATCGGGGAAAGCACGTTCGGGGATTTCGCCAACAAACAGCACGAAGGGTTCATCGGGCACGCGGTGCTGGGCTCCTGGATCAATCTGGGAGCCATGACCACCTGCAGTGATTTGAAGAACAATTACGGAGAGATCAGGGTCGACCTGGGGGCCGGGACCGTGGCGACGGGAAGGCGATTTGTCGGATTGATGATGGGCGACCACGCCAAGACAGCCATCGGCGCCCTGTTCAATACGGGAACCTGCGTAGGCTTCGCCAGCAACATCTTCGGGAACGGAATGCCGCCCAAGTTCGTCGACAACTTCCAGTGGGGGGGTCAGGATGGTTGCCCACGATACGCCGTCGACCGGGCGCAGGCCACCGCCGACATCGTCATGGCCCGGCGCGGTTGCCGCTTCACCGACGCTCACGGGAATCTGTTCGCTTCCCTGGGCCGCTGAAGCCCCGTTGGGGCCGGCGCCGTGGATGCATTTTGCCCTTCCCGTAAGTGACGTTTGTTTCCGATTGCATCCCTGCGGGGTCTGCCGTGACCTGGTATCCTCCTGATTTCTTCTTGCCCAATCGGGCTGCTCTCTGAACTTAGGTTTATTAATTTCAACAAGTTCCGAACTTCTTAAAATGTTTTGCCCGACGATTATTCCCTTCCCCAGGGCATGGCATGCCGGTTGCGAGTTCTGGGTAAATGTTCTCTGCGCTGTCCGGGCTTGATTGCCGCATGACCTACGGTCTCCGTGTTGTAGTGTCCTGCCGGGAGTCACGCGGCAGAAGGCGGGGAACATTTTTTTCTTGGAAAACCAAGGGAAATATGGTATTTATTCAAATGTTAACCCGCAAGGAACAAACAAGTAAGAACACTGCAGCCACCGGGCGGGCCAAGGGTGGAGCGAATCAGGGAGCCAAGGAATGACCAAAGCCGAACTCGTCGAAATCATCTCCCGGGAAACAGGTGTCAGCAAGAAGGACACCGGCCTCATTGTCAACTTGATCATGGAAAACATCGGGCAGGCCCTGGTCAGCGGCGACAAGGTGGAGCTTCGTGGATTCGGCAGCTTCAAGGTGAAGACGCGCCGAGCCCGCCTGGCCCGGAATCCCCGGACGGGCGCATCGGTTGACGTGCCTGCCAAGCGAGTTCCCTTTTTTAAGTCCTCCAACGAACTCAAGGGCCGGCTGAACAACAAAGATTGACCTGGGGGAAGTTCCAGGTTGTCGAGAATCCCCTGATTACCTATCTTAGGCAATCCATAGAGCGTCACGGGGACCTCTGGCTCCCTCGTGCGTATTTGTGTGGATGTCGGCCTTCGTTGACCTGAAGAAACTTCTGGAAGACGACAACCGGCCGTCGCAGTGGATAATTTTCGGAAAGGTGGGAAGAGATGCCGAACGGGCGTAAGCGCAAACGCAAAAAGATTGCGACTCACAAGCGCAAGAAGCGGTTGCGTAAGAACCGTCACAAGAAGAAGCAGTGAGCCAGAGCGGCCGGCATTGTTTCTTGGCGGAAGCGATGCCGGCTGGTAGGCTCTTGGCGCGGTCATGATCCGGTCATGTCTTGCGGAGTTGGCCACGGCGCATGTCAAAATGAATATGATTTCCGGTTGAGGGAAAGGCCCCTTTACATAAGGAGCAGTCAGGGATGACGGAAAAGCAGATTGATCGACGCAGATCCAGCAGGGTCAGCGCGAACCTCAAACTGGAAATAAAAGTTCCCCGGGTCGACGGTTCGGAAGAAACCGCAACCCTTGAGACCATCAACATCAGCTCTTCCGGCGTCTATTTCAAATCCGGCCATTTCATCCAATCGATGACCAAGTTGGCGATGGTACTGGAGGTGACCGTCCCAGCCGGGGGTGGGTCCGGTGAGGTGGAACTGGCGCCGGTTCCCTGTGAGGGCCTGGTCGTGCGGATCCGACCCGAAACCGAGATCGAGGGCTGCGACGAATACGAAGTCGCGGTCTTTTTCACCCACATCGAAGCTCAGGGCGCCGCCAACCTGGAAAAGCATATAGCCCTTTTGATACAAGACCCCTCCTGAATTCCCCGCGCCCGGTAGCCCGGCGCAACCTTTTCCTTTCAGGAAATTCAATTTCCGACCGATACCTAAGATGAGGACCGGATAGGCCCAATACCTATCCGGAAGGATTCTTTTGCCCAGGCGAATTGATTACCTGCAACAACGAAGAAGGGTTCCGGAATGATCGACCCCAAGGACCGCACGATCCTGGTTGTGGATGATTCCCCACCGACCTGTCTGTATCTCAGGCGGTTGCTGGAGAAGAAGGGGTACGGTGTCGTCACCGCCGCCGACGGCGCCATCGGGGCCCGCATGGCCATGGAACTCCTGCCGGACCTCATCCTGCTGGACAAGGAAATGCCCGGGATGCACGGCTTCGACGTCAGCCGGATCCTGCGGAAACACCACGACACCCGCGGCATTCCCATCCTGATGATCAGCTCGGAAACCAAGACCTCCGAGAAGATCCGCGGCCTCGAAATGGGGGCGGACGACTTCATCACCAAGGGCATTGGGGCCGATGAACTCCACTCCAAGATCGCGGCCTTCCTGCGCATCAAGGACCTGCAGGACAAGCTGCGCCTGGAAAGCGACAAGCTCAACCAGATCTTCCGTTTCCTGCATGAGCCGGTGGCCATTTGCAGCCATGACGATGAAATGCTACTTGCCAGCCAGGTCTTCCTGAACCTGTTGCGCATGCCCCGGGAGGTGGCGCGGTTCAAGACCATGACCGAAATCCTGCGCACCCTGGAAGTTCCCGACGAGACCATCGCTCAGCTCAGGGAAAGCACCCAGGAGGATCTGCGTCTGACCATCACCGTGGATGAAGAAGAGGTCCACCTGACCGCCCGGACGACGCCCATCCAATTGGATGAGGGCGAAACAGCCAGAGCCTACACCTTTCGAGACATCACCAAGGAAGTGGCCGCCGAAAAGATCAAGGCCGACTTCCACTCGATGATCGCTCACGATCTGCGCTCGCCCATGTCCGTGATCCAGGGTTACGTCTCGCTGATGTCCACCGGCAAGACCGGGGAGCTCAACGACACCCAGATGGAGTTCCTCAACAGCGTGAACCGGAAGATCACCGAGATGACCGACCTGCTGAACGACTTCCTGGACATCAGCAAGATCGACGCGGGCTTCGTCAATCTCAAATGCCGGGAGATGGACCTCGGCGAATTGATCGCAGACGTGGTGGCCGACCTGGAGCCCATGGCCGCCGGTTCGGACGTCAGTCTCGACGTGGCCCTTCCCGCGGAGAAGGTCCGGGTGCACGCTGATCCCCTGCGACTCACGCAGATCCTGCGCAACCTGGTGTCCAACGCCATCAAGTACAACGTGGAATCCGGGTGGATCCGGTTGACCGTCATCCCCATCGACGGCTGGGCCCAGGTTTCCATTTCCGATGGGGGAATCGGCATGAAACCCGAGGAATTGGCGGTCCTGTTCGAACCCTATACGCGCGGATCCTCCGAGCGAAAGATCAGGGGCGTCGGGCTCGGTGTCGTGATCGTGAAGAAACTGGTGGAATCCCACGGCGGCGAGGTGACCGTCACCAGCGTGCCCGGCAAGGGATCGACCTTCACCTTCACCATTCCCCTGTCACAGCGGACAGGCGACAACGGGAACGACAGCCATTCCCTGAACCAAAGTGCGGGCGACCTCCAGGGATCCGTCAATTAATCACCCACCGGGTGCCTCGCTTCCGGACAGCCCTCCGTTTCCCCACCGAAAACGGGGGACTTTCCGTTGAACGCGGCAAAATTTTCCGGGCCGGAATAATCTTCACCAACCTGCCTCCATTCCCGCCCCGGCACCCCGTTTGCCCGCGATTTCCCTTGCCAGGTCATCATTCCCGTCCGGGAGTTCCCCGGCAAATATTGCCCCCGCCGGGATCCTGCCGGGGAAACGGGCTTTCCTGATCCCGGGCACGGCCTTTGCCCCTGTCTTGACGGAAACATGGGACAGGTGCATCCCCGAAAGGACCAGTTTTGATCAGGAGCCTGAACACGGCCGAAAACGGCATGCAACTGGAGCAGAACCGGATCGACGCCCTGGCCAACAACTTGGCCAACGTCAATACCGCCGGTTTCAAGCAGATCCTCACCCGAGTGGCGGAAGTCACGGCGCAAAAACCACTCGGGGGCCCCACGGAACAAATGCCCGCCAAGGCGGTGGGTCCGTCGCGGGCACCCGTGCTTCAGATGTATCACTCCCTCGACAACAGACCCGGAAGTGTACAGGCCACCGGCCGGGACACCGACGTGGCCATTATCGGCGAGGGGTATTTCGAGGTGAAAATCGAGGGCGGTACGGCCTACACCAGGCACGGATCGTTCATCCTGGACGCGGACCAGCGGCTGACCACGCCGGACGGATTCCCGATCATGGGTGAGCGCGGCCCCATCAGCCTGGCGGGAACGGAATTCTCCATCGCCAACGATGGAACCGTCATGGTGGACGGGAAATCGATTGACCGCTTGAAACTGGTGGTTTTCGACGATCCTACCCGTTTGGAACATCTGGGGGCGAGCCTGCTCAAACCGCCGGCCGATATGGAAAACAGGACCCTGGATCCGGCGGAAGTCGTGGTGGCCCAGGGCCACCTCGAGGGAAGCAATGTCAATCCCATCGACACCCTCATTGCCATGATCACGGCCCAACGGGCCTTCGAGGTGCAGAGCAAGGTCATGACGACGGAAGACGAGATGCTGGAAAAATCTGTCAACAACCTGCCCCGCGTGGGGTCTTAGGTCGCATGACGGCCACGGATAGGAAGGGGAAAACCAATGATTAGAGCCATGGGAACCGCGGCCTCGGGCATGAAGGCCCAGCAGATGAACATCGACACCATCGCCAACAACCTGGCCAACGTCAACACCACGGGCTTCAAGAAGAGCCATACCGAATTCCAGGACCTGCTCTACGAAAAGGTGATGCCCGGTGGTCAGGTGGACGCCGAGGGCCGGGTCCTACCGAACCGGATCGAGATCGGGCACGGCGTCAAACTGGTGGCCACCAACAAGAATTTCAGCCAAGGCACAGTGATATCCACGGGCAATCCCCTGGACCTGATGATCGAGGGCGACGGCTTCTTCCAGGTCCGCCTGGCCGACGACACCATCAAGTACACCCGCGACGGAACCTTCAAGATGGACGCCGACCGCAACATCGTCACCTCCGCCGGTTACCGTATGGAACCCGCGGTCCAGATTCCCGAGGACGCCCTGGAACTATCGGTGTCCCGGGACGGCATCATCAGCGTGATCCTTCAGGGCGATGATTCCCGAATCCAGGAAATCGGCCAGCTCGAACTGGCCCGCTTCCCCAACGCCGCCGGACTGATGGCCCGCGGCGGCAACCTGTTCGTGGAAACCCCGGCCAGCGGCCGTCCCATCCTGGAAACCCCCGGGTTGAACGGCATTGGGGAAACAGCTTCGGGCTTTCTGGAAATGAGCAACGTGGAAACGGTGGACGAATTGGTCAGCATGATTTCCGCCCAACGGGCCTACGAATTGAATTCCAAGACGATCACCATGGCGGACGAGATGCTGCAGACCGTCAACCGCCTCAAAAGGTAGAAGATGACCGGTAACCGGAAATGCCTTGCCTTGATCTTCGTGCTGCTGGGCGCGGCGGGGCCGGTATGTGCGGCCGGGACCTGGAACCTGGTCATGCCGGATACCGTCGTGTTGGACCACGACCTGGCCAGGCTGGGCGACGTGGCGGCGGGGCCCGTCCCTGCTCAAGTCCGGGACCTGATGATCCGGGCTGGTCTGAAGCCCAATTGCGTGGTGACGGTCTCCCGGCAGGACATCCTGCGTCGTCTGGTTACCGCTGGTCTGGCCGGCGGAGTCAGGCTGACCGGAGCAAGCCACACCCATCTGATTTTCGCCGGTCGTGAATTGGTCGCCGGGGACATCCGCCAGGAGGTCCGCCTGGTCATCCAGCCACTGGTTCCGCCGTCATATCCCGGTGCTCCGGATTCCTGGTTTGAACTGGATCTTCCGGCCATCGAGTTGTCCGCCGCAGGCGCCTGGCACGCCGAATCCGACCGGACGGAATTGCTCGAACCCGGGCGTAACCTGGTCCGGATCCGCGTGGTGGACGGAAACCGGGAAGAGAGTTTTCCGGTTACCGTCACCCTGCACCAATTTGGCGAAGTGGGGCGTGTCCGCAACAACCTTTCTCGCGACAAGCCATTGGCAGAAAACATGTTCGACTGGCAGTGGCAGGATCTTGCCGATCTGGACCACGGTCTGTCCGTCCATCGGACCAGCATCCAGGGGGCCAGCCCGACCCGGAATCTCAAAGCCGGAGATTACCTGCGGCAAGCGGATTTGAAGGAGACGCCCGTCATCCTGGCCGGCGATCCAGTGGAATTGCAGGTCAGACGCGGCCAGGTCGCCGTCTCGGTCCGGGCTTTCGCCCGGCAGAACGGCTGCCTGGGCCAGACGATACCCGTTCGCAGCGAATTGACAGGAAGGTTGGTCAACGCCCGTGTGGTCGGACCCGGCCTCGTGGAATGGAGAAGGTGACCCATGACTCCCATCAACACACGACAGGGATCGGATAAGCGAGTAACGAGCTCGATCATCGTTATGGCTTGTCTGCTGCCCGGCCTCCTCATGGCCGTGGTCTCGGAGGCCAAGACGCCGCTGGTGGATTTCGAGACCGGGGAATCCCTGGTATCGAACATCAAGGCCCGCAAGGTGGGGGACCTTATCACCATCATCATCACCGAGCGCGCCGTGGCCAACGCCACCAGCAGGACCAGGGCGAACAACAAGAGCGAAACCAGGGGCGGGCCGGCTCTCGGCTGGCTCGACTTCATCAAGCCATGGGACATGACGGTCGAGAACAAATACCTGGGTGATGGCGACACCCAGCGCAACGGCAACCTTCGGGCGGAAATCTCAGCGCGCATCGTCGAGATCCAGGACAACGGCGATTTCCGGCTGGAAGGGACCCGGATGGTCAACATCAACGGGGAAAAACAGCTGATCGAGATCACTGGGGTCTGCCGTGCCCGCGACATCGGCGCGGACAACACCATTCTGAGCACCTACATCTCCGATGCGCAGATCGCCTACAACGGTTCCGGCATCATCAACGACACCTCGCAACCGGGGGTGGTGACACGTGTTCTCAACTGGCTGTTCTAGGAGGACCGGCATGTCTGGATATTCACGAAGGTCGCGAGCGGGCTTGACGGCTCTTCTTGTGGTATTGGCGGCGCTCGTGGTCTTGACCCCGGTCGCGGCCCAGGAGACTTCGCGTCTCAAGGATCTGGCCTTCCTGCAGGGGACGACCAAGGAACCCCTGGTCGGCTATGGGCTCGTGGTGGGCCTGAATGGAAGCGGCGACAGCTATTCGGTCCAGAACACGGCCAACTCCATCGCCATGCTCCTGGAAAATCTGGATGTCACCATCAGTCCGCGAGATCTGAAAGCCAAAAATGTAGCTGCCGTGATCGTGACGGGCACTCTTGATCCGAACACCAACGTGGGCGGCCTGATCGACGTCAAGGTCAACTCCCTGAACGACGCCACCAGTCTGGAAGGTGGACACCTGGTCATGACCCCGTTGCGGGCGGCCGACGGCACCCTGTGCGTGCTGGCCCAGGGAAGCGTTTCCATCGGCGGATTCAACGTTAAAGCGGGGGCGGGCAACAGTTACCGCAAGAACCACGCGCAAGCCGGCCTGGTTTCCAGCGGGGGTTCGGTAAAGGTCCGGTTGGACGGGAATTTCATGCGCGGAGGCCGGGTGGCCTGGTTGCTTCACAACCCCGATTTCGTCACCGCCTCGGCGGTGGCCGCTTCCATCAACCGGGAATTCGGCGAGGGAACCGCCCAGGCCCAGGACGCCCAACGCATCCAGGTGACCATCCCGGTGGAGCAGAACGCGGATCCGGTGGGGTTCATCGCCAGGATGAGCGAACTCGAGGCTCGCAGCGACGTGGTGGCGAGGGTCGTGGTCAATGAACGCACGGGCACCATCATCGTGGGCAAGAACGTCAAGCTCAAGGAAGCCGCCGTGGCCCACGGAAACCTGAAGGTCATCGTCAGCACCTATTACGATGTCTCCCAGCCCAGTTCCTTCAGCCGGCGGGGCGATACCGTGGTCGTGCCCGAAGTCAATACCCAGGTTCAGGACACCGAAGCCCAGGTCCTGAGGGTGCCGGACACCAGCACCGTTGCGGACGTGGTCGGCGTGCTGAACGACATCGGGGCGAGTCCCCGTGACATCATCGCCATTCTGGAGGCCCTGAAAAGGGCAGGGTCGCTGCAGGCCGAATTGATCCTGATGTAGGAGAACCGAAGGAGCCGTCGATGGAATTTCCGGGGCTGGAGTCTCTGGACAGGCTGGTCGCCGCGGCGGGTGAGCGGGCCGGACAGGTGCGTCTTCTGCGGTCCCTCGACGAGGTGGAAAAGTCCGGAACAACCAGCTCCCCAGCCGAAAAGGCGGGCCTGGAGAAAGCCGCCCAGGAATTCGAAGGGGTATTCCTGAACACCCTCCTGAAGGCCATGCGCCAGACGGTTCCCGCCAACGAACTTTTCAACGGCGGCGGCGCCACGAAATTCTACCGGCAGATGCATGATGCCGAAATCGCCAAGACTCTGGCCATGGGACATTCGGGCATGGGCATTGCGGACATGATCGTAAGACAACTTTCCCGGGACCCGAGCGCGGATTCGGCAAGCCCCGAATCCGGTGGACCGGTCCAGGGTCCACCTTCGCCCAAAGTCCTGTCGCGCTATCGGAACATGATTTCGGTCGGTCCCGAAGCGGCCGCCAGGAAGCGGTTGGCCCACTTGGCCGAACAACAGGAACCGGCCGTTGCCGACACTCTGAAAAGGTTCGAACGGGAAATCGAGAGCGCCGCCCGAGGGTCCGGTCTTGATCCCGCCCTCATCCTGTCGGTGATGATGGAGGAATCGGGCGGAGATCCACGTGCCCGCTCGAACAAGGGCGCCTTGGGCCTGATGCAGTTGATGCCCGACACAGCCCGGGATCTGGGCGTGGAGGACCGAACCGATGCGGCCCAGAATCTGCACGGCGGAGCTCGCTACCTGGCGGACATGTTGGGAAAATTCGCCGGGAAACTGGATGTGGCCCTGGCAGCCTATAACGCCGGACCTGGCACGGTGGACCGCTTGGGGGGAAAGGTGCCTCCATTTCCGGAAACAAGGCGCTATGTCAATAGAGTCCTGGAAAGGTACGAACAACTGGGTGGTGGCACGCATCTGGCGTCCCCCGGCCCCTAGAACAAGTCATTTAGCTCAAATCCCGTGAGGAGCTGCGGAAATGCAAAACGATGTCACCAGGCTGAAAAACGAGGATTGCCTCCGTTTGGGAGCCGTTCTCGACATGGAAGGCACACAATACCGGAGACTGCTGCGGTTGGCCTGGCGTCAGAATTCTTACATGCAACGGCAAGATGTGGACCGTCTGGAGGCGAATGCCAAGGAATGGGGCCGCTACCTGCCCTTGGCCGACGAAGCCAGGATAGCTCGCGAGCGGTATGTCGGAGAACTAGCCTCCAAAAACGGGCTGAGCATTCCACCGGGAAGGGTGGAGGACCTTCTGGACTATACGGACCCCGAGACCAAACGAACCGTGGCCGGGGCCCTCGGCCAAGTTCGCCGGGTAGCGGCAAAATTGGCCCGACAAAATGAGTTGAATCGCCTGTTGGCCGAGTTCTGTCTCGACCTCGTCCATGAGGAAGCGGAGATATTCAAGAGTGCGGTGCTCGAAAACCCGGCTGGTTGTTACGACGAGGACGCACGCAACCTGGGGCGCGGCCCCGGCGGCGTCATCGTGCGGCAGGCCTGAAAGGACCACCCATGTCAGGACTGAATGCGATCATGGACAACAGCCTGTCGGCCCTGATGGCTGCCCAGGCCGGTCTGGCCACCAGTGGACACAACATCGCCAACGCCAATACTCCCGGCTTCAATCGACAGGATGTCATTTTCGGCACCAGACGTCCGGAAATCCTGGCTTACGGGGCCATCGGGCGAGGTGTCGAAGTACTGGGGATCCGCCGCATCCAGGATGAATTCCTGCTGGGCAACCTGAGGTCGCAGACCTCGCGTCTATTTTCCTATGCCGCGGTCGACACGGCGCTGTACGACATCGAGGGCATCCTCGGGTCGGTGGAAAACGACCACCTGGGCGACGCCCTCAACAACTTTTTCGAAGCCTGGAACGACCTGGCCCAGCCGCCCTTCAACGCAAGCCTCAAGCTGAATGTCGTGGCCAAGGCCGAGACCCTGGTGGCGGATTTCCAGGCCATCGATGAGGCCTTGCGAAGACTCGAAACGGACCTGGAAAAAAGTATCCAGGCTGAAGCCGAGAACCTCAACCGGCTGCTGCAGGAAATTGGTGAACTCAACCGCCAGGTCATGGTGGCGGAGACCAACGGACAACCCGCCAACGACCTGCGTGACCAGCGGGATCTGAAGATCACCCAGCTGTCCGAACTTGCCGAGGTTTCGGTCCTGGAGCGCCAAGACGGTTCCAAGGACATCATCCTGGCCGGACGCACCATGGTCACCAGGGACCGGGTCACCCTGTTCGAGGGAATCTACCGGCCCGACGGCGACGGATACACCTTTGCCGTGGTGACCGAAGGAAACCAGCAGGATGTCGCGCTTTCACCCGGGAGGCTGGAAGGACTGCTGGCGGCCAAGAATATCCATGTCCGCGAGGTTCGGGAACATCTGGACTCGGTGGCCCGGCAGTTGATCGCGGAAGTCAACGGCCTGCACACCCAGGGTCTGACCGCCGGCGGCCGGGGCGTGATGTTCTTCACCGGTGACAGCATGCATACCATCGGCGTCAACGAGGCCCTGCTCAACAATGAAAGCCTGGTGGCCACCGGACGGACGGGGACCGCGGCCGACAACGACATCGCCCTGGCAATCGCCGACCTGGGCCGCGCCAGCCTGTACGGGCCGGACCGGAAATCGGTCAACGAGTCCTACCGGTTTGTCATCACGGACGTGGCCGGCAGCAGCAGCAGTTTTCAATTCATGGTGGAAAACCAGTTGAGCGTGGTGGCCTCCCTCTCGGCCAGAATGGCCAGCATCAGCGGGGTGAGCCTCGACGAGGAGGGGGCCAACCTGGTGCGCTACCAGAATAGTTACAACGCGGCCGCCAAAGTGATCGCCACGGTGCAGGAGATGTACGACACCCTGCTGAATATCGTGTAAGGGAAGATAGGCAATGAGCATCCGCATTACCGACAGCTACCTGTCCTTGATTCTCGTCGGGGATCTCAACCGCAGTTTGAACCGTTTGCTGGAGCAGCAGCGCATGGCCGGCAGCCTGCAACGGGTCAATTCCTACGCGGATGACCCACGTGCCGTAAGCACTATCCAACGCCTCAACTCCCTGATCACCCGGAACGACAGCTACCTGAGCAACATCAGCCGAAGCCGGACACTGGTGGACGGAACGGATATCGCCCTGCAGGACCTGAGTGAAATCCTGGCCGACGTGCGGGTCATCGCCTTGAGGGAATCCTCCACGCTGGCCAACCCGGAGACCATGAAAAACTCCGCCGAGGAAGTGGATAACCTGGTAGGGCGCATGCTGGAAATCCTGAACACCTCCATCGAGAGCCACTACATCTTCGCCGGCCGGCGCACCGACCAAGCACCCTTCGTCATGAGCGGCGGAACGGTGAGCTACATTGGCGACAATGGCGAGGTCAGCGGCCGCACCGGGCCCAATTCCACTATGGTCCTGAATATTCCAGGAGACATCTTCATGGGCAGCCAGGCGGCGAGCCTCGGCGGACAGGTCAATCTGGGGCCTGCTCTAAGAGACACGACTCTTCTGGCGGATCTGAACCAGGGGGAGGGCTGGCAAGCCGGCAGTATCTCCATCACCCTGGGGAATGGGACAAGTTACCGGATCGACCTGTCGGACGCGGTCACCGTCGGGGACGTGATCAGCAGAATCCAGACCAGCACCAAGGGAGTCGTCGCAGCCACCATATCCGAGGATGGTTTGGGCCTGGTCCTTACCGGGAGCGGTCCTTTGACCGTTGGAGAGATTGAGGGTGGCGGCACGGCCCTGTCCCTGGGCATCAACGCCGCGACCGACGGCAACACCCTGCGGGGATCAGATATCAGGACCAATCCGGACCGCGGCACGCTGCTGAGCGAAATCCCCGCCCTGGCAGGAAATCTGCCCCTGGGGTCCCTGGAAATCCAGTGGGAGGGAGGAGTCACCAACCTCAATCTTGGCGCCGCGACGACCCTGGGCGACATCCAGGATCAGTTTGCTGCCTCCATGCCGGGCATGGAATTGCTTCTCCAGGACGGTTTCCTGCAGGTCGTTGGGCCCAGTTCCACCGCCTTCACCATCCGGGATGCGGACGGCACAGGTACCGCCACTGCCCTGGGGATCAGCGGCGAAGGAACTCCCGTACGACTTTTCGGCGTCATGGAGGACCTACAGACCTCCCTGCTGGCTGGTGACAAGGACGCCGTCCTGGGCGCGGTCAGCGAACTCTTGGCCATGAGCCGGACCGTGAACGGGCTCCTGGTAAAAATCGGCGGCCGGGAGAACGATCTGGATTGGGCCGAAAGAATCCTTCTGCACAGGGACGAAAGGTTGAACTCCAACCTGTCCCTGGAACGCGATGTCGACGTGGCCAGGGTGGCCACAGACCTGAGCAGGGCTGAGGCCAGTTATCAGGCCAGTTTGCTTGTAACAAGCAAGCTCTTTGAAAACAACCTGATGTGGTACCTGCGTTAACAAGTGGGATGAGCCGGTGGAATCCGGCTTCGACCGACAAGGAGCTAACGATGCCTAAGATTCAGACCGTGCGCTTCGGAGAACTTGCCTACCGCGACGAGGACGTCGTCCAGCTGCCCGAGGGCCTGGTGGGCATGCCCGATCTCCGCAACTGGCTGGTCCTTGAAATGGGCGATGATCTCCCCATGAAGTGGTTCCAGTCTCTGGACAGGGGGGATTTCGGTTTTCCGATCAGCCAGCCGGCCTTTTTCGCCGACACCTACGATATTTCCATTCCGTCGGCCTCGGAACCGATTCTCAAGGGAAAGGAGGGGGAATGGCTGGCGATTTTCATCATCACCACCGTCTACCCCGGGGGAACCCGGATCACGGGTAACCTGTTGGCGCCTTTGGTGATCAACGTGGACACCCGTCAGGGTCTCCAGCTGGTCTTGAGTGACCCGGATTTGAGTGTGCAGCAGGAAATGAATTACTTGAAATTTGGGCTTGCCGTAGATGTCCAGTCGTCGGAGAATATACAGGTGACCGTTGACGGAAAGGAACCTGGTCAAGCTCCAAGTCAAGAAAAGCTTGATTCTTCGTCCGAAACCGGTCAGTCTCAGGTCCGATCCGACGTGGAAACGCCCGAGCCCGCCGGGGTTTAGCCTCGACCCGGCATGCGCCGTGCGGCATTCCGGAGACAGGACAGGGAGGTCCCGTGCTCATACTCAGCCGAAAGCGCAACGAAAAGATCATGATTGGAGACGACATCTCCATCATGATCGTCGACATACGTGGTGACCAGGTCCAGATCGGAATCGACGCGCCGCGGTCCATACCCGTTCACCGGCACGAGATCTACGAGGAGATCAAAAGCTCCATGCTGGGCGCCGCGGAATCCCAAAAGGTGGACCTCGACGGAATCCGCAAGAAGATCCGGGATGGAGATGGGGACGGGAACGGGGACGGGGACGGGAATGAGGGTCCTATCAAGGGCCGGGGAGAAGGCGCCGGTTGATGAATCGGCTTCACCCCTGAATCTGTCCACGACTGGTTTTTTGCGGATTATGCTTTTCTGTCCAGGCAGGCCTGGAGAGGATCCCCACCGGCGGGATGAATCCCATGGGCCGGTAACCCCAACTGCTCCCTGAATTCCGCCGCGAACATCGCCAGGATGTCCTTCGACCGTTCCTGTAAATCGTCATCGGCCCGGTGCAGCGCGGCCATGGCGGTCAGGCAGGTGTCCCGTTCCCCTTCCGAAGCCGACCGATGGGCCCTTTCGAAATCCGCCATGGCTTGCTCCCGTTGCTCCAGAAGATCACGACAGCTCTCCAGGTCATGGATTTCAAGAGCGGCCTGCAGCTGCTCGGTCAGGTCGCCGGCCAGTTGGATGCTGCGCGGAAGTTCCATGTCACGCCGATACCGAGAAGAGGGATGTGGGGTCGGAATCCGGTGCATCTTCGGGCAGTTGGCGAGACCGTAACCGGGCGGCCTCTTCTGCGGTGCCGGGCGGAATTTCACGCCAGGCGGCGAGTAGGGGAGTCAGGACTGCCAGACAATGGTCCACATGCCGAGGGTCCTGATCCACCAGGACGGCCAGATGCTCCACGAAGAGAAAATCGTAAAGGGCTTCCAGGTTGCGGGAGATTTCTCCGCCGACCGTGTGGTCGAGGGCGTTGCACAGCTCGGTGATGATCTGCTGGGAGTGGGTAATCCTGTCGGCCATGCGGATCCGGTCACCCGCGGCGATCGCCAGGCGCGCCTCCAGCAGATCCTTGCCCATCTTCTCGTAGAGAAGCACCAGGAGTTTTTCGCGGGATATGGACTGGATATCCGTTTCGAGGTAACGCTGCACTTCCATATCACCTTCCCTCCGCGAAAATCTTCCTGCCCACCCCTGCAGCCTCCGGTCGTCTACTGGAGGTAGAGGCTGGACAGGTAGTTGCCCTGGGCCTGCAATTGGGCCACCATGCGCTCCATGGCCGTGAATCGGACCTCAAGATTCAATCGGTACGACTCGATGCTCCGCTCATAGCGTTCGATGGTCTGGTCCGCCGAACGGATTTTGCTGTTCAGGGCGTCGTTCGAAATCTTGAAAAGGCCGGACACGCTGTCGGTCATGTCTTTGATGGCCGCGGTGATGAGATATCCCTTGCCGAGATTTCCCTCCCGCTCGATGAAGAGATCGCGCACCCCGCTGAAGTCAGCTTGAAGCGCCGCCTGGAATTTTTCCGGATCCCAGACGAGCTGCCGGTCTTCCCCGGTGGTGATGCCGACCTCCCATAGCATTGACAGGTCGCCCAGCCCGCTTTCCAGGGGCGAAGTGAAGATGTTGGTTATACGGGTACGGACCGATCGCAGCGCCGGATGTCCGTGCAGGTCGCCATCGGGAGCTGATTGTTCTTGGATGTAGGCGAACAGGTCGTTGTAGGCGTCAACCATGGCCTTGATCGATTCCGCAACCTGTTCACCGTCCATGTCCACCTGGATCCTGACCGTGGTGCCCGGATCGGCCTCATGAAGGTTCAAGGTCAGCCCGCTGATCACATCGTCCGGATGGTTGCTGCCGGCGGTGACGGCGATGCCGTCGACGGTGAGTCGCGCGTCAGCCGCCGCCTGGGTATTGCTCAGGACGGGAGCCAGGCCGCCGGACAGACCCGAGGTGATGACGGTGAAATCACCAGCAACCCCTTCGGTGTCTCCGGTCAGAACGAGGTAGTAGGAATTCCCGCCCGATCCGTCGTTGATCAAGGAGGCGCTCAACCCGTCGACGTCGCTGTTGATCAGATCCTTCAGCTCCGCCAGGGTCGTGCCGGGGGCCAGCAACAGCGGAGTGGTCGTGGGGCCGACGTTGAACCATATGGTGCCCTGACCGACAACGTCGTCAGGGGAGGAGTACCCCTGGGAGATGTCCTTGCGCGCCGTAGCCAAGCTCTGCACGATGATCTCGTAGTTTCCCGGCGCGGCGGAAGGCCCGGCCGTCGCGGTCAAGATCCCTTCGTTGGTGGACGTTGCGCCAAGGGCGGTGAATTCCCGCAGGGTATCCAGCTGGGAAGCGGCCTCCTGGAGGGCCAGCAGTTTGGTCTTGAGGACCGACAGGGCGGCGAGTTGATTCTGGAAATCCACCCGGCGACTCTCCAGGCGGTAGACCGGGCGCCGCCTGATTTCCACCAATTGGGCGACAATGCTGGCGGTATCCAGCCCGCTGGCCAGGCCGGTGAATGAGACCAAGCTCATGATATACTCCAAAGGTTCCGTTCAACCTGTTTCAAATCCGCGGGATGCAGTTTCGATCAGGTTTTCCGGTCGATGACCATGCCCGAGAGATCGTCCAGATTCCCGTGAAGGTTGAGGACTTTATCCGGGGTAAAACGGGTAACCAGAGTGCCGTCCACCCTCCGGATCTCGATGAGGTACCCCTTGCTATCCGGATCGGGGATAAAGCCGACCAGATGCGGTTCCACCGAAGCCTTTCGGATGGCTTCAGAAACCTTGGCCACGAATTCACTCATCTGTTCCCGATCCAGGTACTGATGGCCCCCCGTGGGCTGGGCCGGCGGCGCCTGAACCAAAGTATCGCTCAGCGAATCCTGAGCGGACGGGGCTTCCGTAATGGTGGCAGTCCGCCCGATGGTCGGCTGCAGCTTGGTCTTCTGTTCCGGGACCTGAACCCCTGGTCCGGTTGGCTGAATGCCCTGATTTTGTCCAATCGTATTCATAATTTCATCACTCCCGCTCGGGAGAATTCCCTTTACTCCCAATCAGCAGAATTTGTTCGGTCCGATCCGCCGACCCTAGGCCGGGCTTTTCGCGACCCGACCCTCCGCATCGCTCCCGCGCGGGATGGATGCGGAGGTGGGATCGCCCCAGACAGCCCGTCAGCTGACGAGCAGGCTCAATGCCAGGCCGGGCACCAGGTTGGCCTGGGACAGCATGGAGATCCCCGCCTGCTGGAGGATCTGATAGGACGTCATCTTGGAGGCCTCATAGGCGACATCCACGTCCCGAATCCGGCTGTTGGCGGCGGAAAGGTTTTCCGCCATCATGCTGATGTTCCGGATGGTCGACTCCAACCGGTTCTGGACGGCGCCCCAAGCACCCCGTGCGGCGACCACGTTCTGGATGGCGACATCGATTTCACCCATGGCGTTCTGGGCCTCGGCCACGGTTCCGATGGTGTTGACGATCCCCAGATCGGTTGCGGTTTGGGCTTGACTCAGGTCCACCGCGATCCGGTCCTGGGGCAGGTTGGTGATGCCCACCTGGATCCCGACGATGCCGCCGGAACCGTCAAGCATCTTGACTCCGTTGAAGTCGGTCGTGGCCGCGATCCGGTCCATTTCCTCGATGAGAGCGGTGTATTCCTGATTGAGATACCCTCGCTCCGTGTCGCCCAGCGTCCCGTTGAGCGACTGCTGGGCAAGCTCCTTCATCCTCAGCAGGATGTTGGAAACCTCGTCCATGGCCCCTTCAGCGGTCTGGAGCATGCTGATGCCGTCCGACGCGTTGCGACTGGCCTGGTTCAGGGCGCGAATGTCGGCCTTGAGGCTTTCGCTGATGGCCAGACCGGCCGCGTCGTCCCCGGCCCGGGTGATGCGCAGTCCGGAACTGAGCTTCTCCATCGACTTGGCGAAGGCGGTGGTGGCATTCAGCAGATGCCGCTGGGTGTTGATGGAAGCGATGTTGGTGTTGATGCGGATGCCCATGAGCTTTCCTCCTTGAAAACCATGTGGGTACCGGTGTGACCGGTTGTGGTATCCGGGGTCCTATGCCCCCGCAGGCGGGCAAAGCCTGTCCATCCTGGATCGGCTTACCCGCCATTCTGTCCTTTCCATCATCGGCCGGTTTTATGCCGAACTTTAGGGTTTTTTGATTATTGGTCATTACGGAACCCCCTTGCCAAGCCGCCCCGAAACAGGATAAGGTGAATTATCAGACTTGAATCCTTCCTGGAGCCCACATGAAAATCACTTCTTTCACGCCTGATCAATTCACCGAATTCCTGGCCCTGGTGGATGATGAGATACGGCCACCGGGGTCGTCCACCCACGCCTGGGAGGATTTTCCGCTGATCCTGGGCCGGGACAACCGGGACATGGTTCTCGGGATTTGCGAAGGAGTCAGGGTGGCGGCCGGGGTTGCGTGTCTGGTCCGACAGTTCCAAACCAGTTGCGGGCCGATTCCCGTGGCCGGGATCGGCAGCGTGGTCACCAGACCTGAATACCGCGGCCGGGGTTTCAGCCGGGCCCTCCAAAACGCTTTGATCGATCGCCTCGCCGCCGCCAACGTTCCCCTCGCGGTGCTCTGGTCCGATCAACCGGAATTCTACACGGGGCGGGGCTTTGTCCCGGCCGGCTGGGAATTCCATGTCGACATGGAGGCCGTGCGGCCCGCCACCGGTTTTCCCGACGGGTTTTCCTGCCGCGTCTTCCGCGCCGAAGATGCTCCGGCCGCCGCCGCTCTGTACGATCACCATCCCTTCCGTACCCTACGCCAACCGGGTGACTCCGCTCGGCTCTACACGATGGCGGGCACCCGGGGCTTTGTCGCCCTGGGGGAAGGGGAGCAGGTCGTCGCCGCGGTTTTCTGCGGCAAGGGGGCGGACTTTACCGATTATGTCACTGAATGGAGCGGACCCCTTGGCTTGGTGATCCCCCTCCTTGACGAAACCCGGCGCCGAAAGTGGGCCCGGTATCTGCTTGCGCCTCCCGGAGGGGACCGGTTGGCCGCCAAACTCGCCGGGCGAGGCGCGACGGTCACCGCCAGGGCAGTCGGCCACTGGCTCGTGATCCAGCCGGAACAACTCTCGCGGTACCTGGAGGGTTCCGGACAGGGAGGTCTCCGGGATCCGGCTGATCCGGTCGCGCTTCTGGGGACCGTGGGGCCGGACGGTGTGGTCATTCCCGGGGCCCTGACCGTCGCGGTCTGGGGTTTCGATTCCGTTTGAACTCAGCCCTCATCCGACTCAAGTTCGGCGGTCCATTTGCCGATCCCTGGTTTCAGTTGGACCTTCCATGGGAAACCGCTTCCTCCGGTCAGGAGGTTCAACGGTTCCGAGATGAGACATCACCCAGGGCGGCATCACAATTGCATTCATGAAAAATATTGGAACAGGGAAACCCACGGCAATCAGAGGTAGGCTTGCCATGGCCATGGACAAAATCAACGGATTCACGAATCTGAGCAAGGAACTCTTGGAGAGGTTCCGGGGCTCCGGTCGTACGGATTCCAAGGACAGTGAACAATCGGCGGATGTCCGCGCACCCGTCCGGGAGCGGCGGGCCGCTCCTGCCGACAAGGCTGACATCTCGGCCAAAGCCCATCGTCTCATCGCCTTGCGTCACGCAGTCGATTCTGGTCTTCGGGCCCTGGAAGCGTTGCCGGAGGTGCGCCAGGAACGTATGGCCCAAGTCCGCACGCGCCTTGGCCGGGGTTATTACAATTCCGTCGAAGTCCGGGCCCTGGTGGCTGATCGCCTGAACGATGTGGCCCTGAGCATGGAGGATCTCTGAGGAACAAGAATCCTGAGCCCCAAAACCCCTTCCCCTTGATAAGGAACTTCCTGCTCGGCGGCGGAGATTGATTTTTTTATTTGCATATACTGGTAAAAAACTTTACAGTTTTTCCTGCGATGGAGCGCAACACATCCTTCATGATGTCAGGAATTTATGATGGAAGACCATCTTTTCCGTCTCCCGCCACCCATTCCCCAGGGTGCGATTTTCGTTGGTCCCGACATTTGGTTGACGGGGCAAACCCTCGCAGACCGTGATTGCCGGCATTTCCCTCAGGCCGACCAGGCGCTGCGGTGGCTTCAGGCTGCCTACGCCAAAGGGAACACCGCCGTCTCACGTCTCGTCTTTCTTCATCAGGACGCCTTTGCCGGTGAAGAAGGCGCCGACGACCTCGTCAACTGGCTGGAAAGCCTGTCTTCCCTGCGCGCTCCGTATCTGCCCATTTTTCTTCACGGCGACCTGCCGGCCGGTCCCCTGGTCCGGTTTTTCCGGGCCGGTTTGTTCGACGCCCTGGTCGTGCCCCTGGACAGGTCGCGCTGGGTGAACATGCTCATCAGGGCGGAAAAGCGCCTTGAGATCAGGCAACAGGGCCGGCTCATCCTCGCCTCCTCCGGACGGACCCAGGATCTTTTGCGGAATCTGCGCCGCCAACTGGGGGACCAGACGGCGCGCTCGGCCAGCGAGATGCTCCGGGCCCAGGAGTCATTGGAGGCAGCCAACCGCCAGTTGAACGAAGCCATGGCGGAGCTTTCCCTGCTCTACAGTTTCGGGCGCGAATTGAGCACCGCCGGAAACTGGGACGAGGTGTTGCGGGAGATCCTGAAAAGTCTCGCGGGCTTCATCGGTGCCCGTGGATCCGCCCTCATCCTGCGGTCCAACTCCGGGGGCGCGTATTCTCCCCGACAGACCTGGCAGTGGGACGAATCGGCCTGGGACAAGGTCATCGTGGAGCTCAAGGACCAGGTGGACACCTCGATCGCCGAGGGCATCCTGGCTCCTGGCGTGTTCAAGGTCGATCCCGGCCGCCGCCGGGAGGGAGGGTCCGGCCGTCGCATCATCGCCCTGCCCCTCGAGCATCAGAACATCCGGCTGGGCTTTTTGCTGCTGTTGCTGGAGGATCCCGCGGAGCGGGACAGGATCAGCAAACGATTCCTCCCCTTTCTCCAGGCCGTCCAGGTCGTTCTGTCCGAGGAGGTCGCCAGCGCCCAGCTACTCGACCGCATCAGGGACATCGGGGCTTTCAACGCACGGGTTCTTGAAACCGTCAGCAGCGCCATCTGGGTGATCAATGAAAACGGTCGGACGGTCTTCTGCAACCGCGCCGGGCAGGAACTTCTTTCCGTGCGAAAGGCGCCCGCCATGGCGCCCGAGGAAATCCTCTTCCAGATCGGGCGCGGGCGGGGGGAAACTCCCCTCGCCGGTTCCCCAGCGGATCTGCCTGAACTGTTTCTCGACGGCAGGCTTCGTCTCGATGATGTCGACGGGCTGCTCCTGCCTTTCCTGCGCGACCTGCCGGACAGCGTATTCCGGGGTGAAGGCCTGGTGACCCGATCGGACGGTACGGGTATCCCGGTCCTGCTGCAGACGTCCCGCATGCCTGGCAGCATCCCCGAACAGACCTGGCTGGTGGTCGTAGCCGAGGATCTCCGGGAGACCCGGAAACTCGAGGCCGAGCGGTTGCGTTCCGATCAGCTGGAGGGCCTGGTGGAGATGTCCGCCACTCTCGCCCATGAGATCCGCAACCCTCTCATGGGCCTGAGCGCCCAGGCCGAGCTGCTGGCCGATCAGCTGACGCCTGACGACAAGCGGTCCCGTTACATCGAAGTGATCACCGCGGAAGTTGACCGCATCAACGCCACCATCACACGCATGTTGAATTTCGTTCGGCCTTATGAACCTGTCTTGGCGCCGGCTTCACTGGGCGACCTCGGACGTGACGCCATCGCTCTCGTTCAGGCCAGGGCGCAGGCCAAGGCGGTGACCCTGGAACAATGGCCCGAAGACACGGGAGGCGAGTTCGACGATAGGGAAATCGTCGTGGATGCAGGTCAGATCAAGCAGGTCTTGCTGAACCTTTTGATCAACGGGGTGGACGCCGCCCCGGAGGGCGGCCGTGTCCAGTTGCGGATAACCGCCAGCGATTGCCTGGAACTGAACGATCCCGCCCGCGGCACCCGGCGGAAAGGACCCGGCGTCATCATCGAGATCCGGGATGACGGCCCCGGCTTCATGGAAGGGGACCTGGCGCGGATCTTCCGGCCGTTCTACACGACCAAGAGCTCGGGGACCGGGCTTGGACTTGCCATTTGCCACAAGATCGTGACCGCCCATGACGGACAAATCAGGGCCGGCCGCGAAAACGATTGCACCTTTTTCCGTGTCCTGCTGCCCCGTGACCCGGAGCGTCTCGCGGTCGGTCAGGCACATCTCGAGGAGAAGACATGAACCCCAGGATCCTGATCGTCGACGATGAAGCCGCCATCCGTTCTTCCCTGCTGGAGTCCCTCACGGCTGAAGGTTATGACGCCGAGGTGGCCGAGTCCGGTGAAGAAGCCCTGGCCCGCTGCCACGGCACCGTGTTCGACCTGGTGGTCACCGATCTGCGCCTGCCTGGGGTCAGCGGTCTGGAAATCCTGCAGGCCCTGCGCAACCAGGGCAATTCCACGCCGGTCATCATGATGACCGCCTACGGCGACGTGGACACGGCTGTCAGTGCGATGCGGTCGGGGGCGTACGATTTCATTCCGAAGCCTTTCAAGCTCAGCGCCATGAAGAAGCAGGTGAGGGCCGCCCTGCGAGCCACCGCCGAGCCACGGGAAACCCCGGACGAGACGTTCGCCGCCGGCGAAGGTGACAAGACGGCGGAGACGGCCCAGTACCGCGATCTCGATGGTCTTTACATGGGCATGATCAAAGCCTGCCCCGGTCTGGACAACGTCGCCAGGGTCCTGGAAAAGATCGGCGCCAGCCGGAGCGGCAACGATACGTCCATCCTCATCCAGGGTGAATCGGGTACCGGCAAGGAAATCGTGGCGCGGGCGGTCCATGAGGTCAGCCTCGGCCATTCGGATCGTTTCATGGAGATCAACTGCGCCGCCGTACCCGAAACCCTGCTGGAAAGCGAACTGTTCGGCTACGAAAAGGGGGCCTTCACCGACGCCAAGGGTCGCAAGGAAGGCCTGTTCGAGCTGGCCGGCGGCGGCACCATCTTCCTGGACGAAATCGGCGAGATGGGCGTCCTGCTGCAGAGCCGCCTGCTGCGCGTCCTGGAAAACCGTCGCTTCCGCCGCGTCGGCGGTAAGGACGATCTGAACGTGGAGGCCCGCATCGTGGCCGCCACCAACCGGCGTCTGAGGGAAGCCATCGAGGACGGGACTTTCCGCAACGATCTTTATTACCGGCTTCAGGTGGTGGAAATCGAAGTACCCCCGCTGCGGGAACGGCCCCTGGATCTGGAGATCCTGATCAATGGTTTTCTGCGCGAATTCAACGCCAAACTCGGTCTGGACACCGAGCCGATTGACGCCCGCCTGCTCGAGACACTCCAGAAATATCCCTGGCCCGGCAATGTCAGGGAGCTGAAGAATGCGCTGAAGAGGATCGTCATCCTCGAAGAACCCGTCAGGCTGCTGGAAGGCCATTTCCCCGCCCACATCCTGGCCGGTCGAAATCCGCGGGGCTCGTCCCGGCAGCAGGTCCTGGGGCAGGCCACAGGACTGATGCCCCTTTTCGAGGTGGAGAAACTCCAGATCCTGTACACGCTGGAAATGACCGAGAACAACAAGTCCAAGGCAGCCAGGGTCCTGGGCATCAGCCGCCAGACCCTCCGGGAAAAGCTGAGGATCTACGAGCAGAGCAAGGCCGAGGACGGCGATCAGAAAACGGACCAGGCGGAAGCCTGATTTCCGGGGAACCGGGGCTGGCGTCCGGCCGGCCCCTGATTGGTGGCAGGTTTCCCGCGTCTGACCACAAACTGACCATGAGGAAGTGATTCCTCCGGGATTTCCCGGTGATCCGGGCCACGCCCCAAGTCCGGCCAAAAGCGGCCCGTCACTTTTCAGGTTTTCTAGGCAAAGCCCATAACCCTCCAATTTTATTTATTTTATAAATCTTCCCCTGCGATTTTCAGTCTTGGGGCTGCCTGCCGCCCCTGAATTCCCGGAATCAGTCCTAAAAAGGCATGCCCTTTGCCCCTTGAAGCCGAAGTGGTCATTCGTTCCTAAACCAGGATTATTCCGCCATGCAGCTAAAATTTGGACAATCGCTGATGCTCTTGGCCATTCTGGGCTGCTTTTCGGCTGGACTTCAGGCGAGCCAGGTCTCGGATGAACCCGAGGAGGGTTCCGGATCCCTGACGGCAGGTTTCGCCAATTGGGCGGCGGCCCTGGAAGAAACCACCGGGCCTGACTCCTCCTGGGAATTCCCCTTCGACGCCCCCCGGGGCGCTGACCTGAGCGGTCAGGAAATGAAAATCGTCCTCTCCTTGCGCCGGCTTGTCCTGAACGGGAACCTGGAGGATTTGGAATCCTTGGCCAATCAGGTGGAACGCCGCCAGGGGGAAATGCCTGTCCAGATGCGGTTCTGGCTCGCTTATGCACAGGGCCGACTCCTCCAGAACCAGGCGTGCCTGTCAAATCTCCAAGATCTCCTGATGGTTCAGGAAGGTTGGAAAAATCTCGAAAATGGCCAGCAGGCCTGGGTACTGACCGGAGCGTCGGATCTTCTCTTTCTGCTTGGAGATCGGGAACTGGCGGCCGACTGCTACGCGCGATTGGCCTCTTCACCGGTGGAACAGTTGAATCTCTGGGGACAATACCAGTTGGCGGGGATGGATTTCCTGGCCCGGGATTTCGAACAAGCCAGCTTGAGGTACCGCGTGGTCTGCGAGGCCGACAAACCGGGCACGTGGCGAAAACACGCCTGTGCGATGGCCGAAATGGCCGGACGGTTGAGCGGGTTGGGAAGGGAGGGGGAATCCGATGAGGCAGTTGCCTCCAATAATCCCTGAGTCCCGACGTAGCGAAGGCGACCTGCTGGATCGACTGCTGGGTCTGTATGAAGAAGAACGGCACCTCTATACCCAGGTCCTTGAACTGTCCAGGGAGCAGGGCAAGACCGTGGGCGGGGGAGGGTCCCTGGCCAGCGTGCGCAGGATCCTGGAACAGAAGAAGCGATGTCTGGACCTGATCGGCCGGCTGGAACTGACCGAACACCGCGCCAAGGTGGAATGGGAAAGAGGCCGCCAGCAGTGGTCCACCGATGGGCGGCGGAGGTTGCACGAAGCCGTCCAGGAAGTCACGAAACTGATCGAGGAAATCCTCATCTGCGAAGAGAAGAACGACCTCATCCTCATCGAACAGACAAGGGTGGTGTGATGTCGGTGATTTCGAGGCAGGAACATCCCGCACAGCCGGACCGGATGATTGATCCCGACCATCGCCCGGATCAGCGTCTTCTGGTCGGTTATCTACACAAGACCAGCAACACCCTTTGCGGAATCAAGGGGTACGCCAGTCTCATCGCGGACCGGGAGGGCGCGGGCGGCCAAGCCGGCCTGTGGGCCCGCAAGATCATTCGCGAGGTCGAACGGATGGAGGACATCTTCCGGTCGGTGGGTGATCTGACTCGTGGGCGAAGGAATCCGGACACAGGCGTGGACCTGCCCCGGTTCGTTGCTGAAACGGCCTCCGCTGTCGCGGCCGACCAGATAGGACTCGACCTGGGCCTGGGCACCATTCCCAGCGGGGAAATCAGACTACCGGCGGCTGATCTCGCGCTCATGTTGAAGGAGATCCTGAAAAATTGCGCCGAAAGCGCCGACCCGGTCTCGCAGGACGTGAGGGTGGAGATTTCCGGAATGACGCATCCCGGCGGCCGCATCTTCCTGGATATCCGGGACAACGGATGCGGCATGGAGCCGAAACTGGCTGCCCTGGCGCCCAACCCGTTCATCACCACCAAGGACGACCACCATGGCGTGGGTCTGACCAGGGTGGACACTTTGATGACCATGTACGGGCTGACCTGGAGCCTGGAAAGTGAAGAAGGCCGGGGCACGCGGGTGCATCTGGAAGTGGCGGAGGTCGTCTGAGAGCGGAGCATGCCGGGCCGGCCGATGAACCTGCCCCGGAGGAAAGGGACATGATGACTAGGAAGCCGACCATACTGGTGGTGGATGACGAACGCACCATGCGGGATTTCCTGAAATCCTCGCTGGCGGACCGTTATAACGTGCACACGGCCGCCAATGGGACCGAAGCCCTGGCCCTGTTGCGGCAGGAGAGGTTCGACCTCGTCCTGTCCGATGTCCAGATGCCGGGCGGCGGAGGCATGGAGCTGCTCCGCGACATCCGGGATCGTCTCGACTACCATCCCTCCGTGGTCCTGATGACGGCCTTCGGCACCGTCGAGCAGGCCGTCAAGGCCACCAGAAACGGAGCCGAGGATTACATCTGCAAACCCTTCGGACTCGACCAGCTGGACCACGTGCTGGAGCGGACTTTCACGATACGGCAGCTTCACCGGGAAAACACGAACCTGCGCGCCAACCTGGTGGACCGGGCCGAAAAACACGGCCTGCTGGGAAATCATCCGGCCATGGCCCAACTCCGGGAAAAAATCGACATGATCGCCGATTCGCGGGGCACGGTCCTGCTGCAGGGCGAAAGCGGCACCGGCAAGGAAATCGTGGCCCGGGCCATTCACGAATCCGGGGGGCGCAAGGACGGCCCGTTCATCCGCATCAATTGCGCGGCCATCCCCGAATCACTCCTTGAAGCGGAACTCTTCGGGTACGAGAGGGGGGCCTTCACCGGGGCGGTGCAGTCGCGGAAAGGAAAATTCGAACTGGCCGACGGCGGCACCCTGCTCCTGGACGAGATCAGTGAAATGCCCTTCGCCATGCAGGCCAAACTTTTGCGGGTCCTGCAGGAACGGGAATTCATGCGGCTGGGGGCCCGGTACGCCACCCGGTCGGATGTCCGCATCATCGCAACCACCAACTGCAACCTCCGACAAGAGATCAAGGCCCGCAATTTCCGCGAGGATCTGTATTTCCGCCTGAATGTCATCCCCTTGCACATCGTGCCACTCAGGGAACACAAGGACGACATTCCCCTTCTTGCCCGGCATTTCTGTCAGAATTTCTGCGCGGAGAACAACAAACCACTCATGGAGCTGACCGAAGACGCCATGCGCCGCCTGATGGGAATGGATTGGCCCGGGAACGTGCGGCAACTTCAGAACGTCATCGAGAGGGCGGTCATTCTCTCGAATTCCGGGCGTCTGGATGAGGAGGTCCTCGGGCTGTCCGACGAGATGGATTCCACCGATACCTACCTGGGCTCCTCGTCCGACATGACCCTCAAGGACATGGAACGGGAATTGATACTCCGGAAACTGGCCAACACACGCGGCAACCGGACTCGGGCTGCCAATGAGCTGGGTATCAGCGTTCGCACACTGCGTAACAAATTGAATCTCTATTCCGACATGGGCATGGAGATTCCGGGATGAACCGATGATCAAGACGGGATTGTTCGACCAGGAGCATTTGGCGGTCCTTAAAAAGGCGGTCGACGTCTACGGACGCCGACATCAGGTCACCGCTCAGAACATCAGCAACGTGGAAACTCCGGGTTACCAGGCCCAGCGTCTGAAATTCGAGGAGATGCTGACCCTCGAGCAGATGAGGCTCCGGGGGTACCGGACTCACCGAAATCACCTGCCCATCGGCGCCCAGGATATCGGGGCGGCCCGGGATGAAATTGTGGAAGCTGCCGGGGATTTCGACAACGGGGTGAACAACGTCGACATCGATCTTGAGATGACGAACCTGGCGACCAACGATCTCAGCTACCGCATGGCCACCAGGCTTCTGAGCATGCGCTACAACGTGCTGCGGGGCGCGATCAAGGGTCAGATCCGGTAAACAGGGAGACGAAACATGAGTGACGGATTATTCAGCGCCATCAAGATCAGCGCCTCCGGCCTGCGGGGCCAACGCACCAAGATGGACGTGGTGGCCCGGAACCTGGCGAACGCCGAAACCACCCGCACGGCCGACGGCACCCCGTACCGCCGGCAACGGGCCATTTTCGCACAGGTTCTTGGCGATAAGCTGAAAAGGCACGACGTGAACATGGGGTATGCGGTGGATAATCGCCTGGCCCGCACTCATCCGGCCCACCTGGGCGAGACGGCCCGGACCACGGTCCTGGCCGGCGGCGGGCTCACCAGCGAGGTGGCGGTGGCCCTGGATTCCTCCGAATTCAGGGTGGTCTATGAACCCGGTCACCCGGACGCCGACGAACAGGGCTATGTCCTGATGCCCAACGTCAATCCGATCACCGAAATGGTTGACATGATCACGGCCAGCAGGGCCTACGAAGCCAACGTGAGCGCGGTCCAGACGGCCAAGGACATGTTCAACGACGCTCTCAAGATCTGAGCAGGGCCGGACGGTCCGGCCTCTTGACCGAAGCGAGGAAATGACATGGCCATCGGCAGCATCAAATCCCTGGGATCCATCGATCCACGCGCGGCCTACGGGCACGTGGGGAACACGCAGGCTCCCCGCACCCCCTTCGCCGAGCAGCTGAAAAACGCGGTGGCGGAGGTCAACGACCTCCAGATCCGGCGGGAAGACCTGGTGGAGCAGATGGTCACCGGGGAGGTGACCGAGGTCCATGACGTCATGATCGCGGCCAAGGAATCCCAGCTGGCCTTCGAGTTGCTACTGGAGATCAGGAACAAATTGCTGGAGTCCTACCAGGAAATCATGCGCATGCAGGTTTAAATGCCTTCTGAACCCGGGATTTGAGGTAGTGCAGTGGACGGAATCATGAACGTGACGGACAACATCAAGGCCCGCTTCGGGGGACTGTCCTTCAACCAGAAGGTCCTGCTCGGGGCGGTGGCCACCGCCAGCGTGATCAGCATCGCAGTATTCTCCCTGTGGCTGCAGAAGGAAGAAACAGCCGTTTTGTTCACGAATCTCAGCCCCACAGACGCAGCCGTGGCCCTTGAAGAGTTGGCCAAGCAGGATGTCAACGCCGAGTTGACCAACGGGGGTACGACCATCCTGGTGCCCAGCAAGACCGTCCACCGCCTGCGCGTGGATCTGGCGGGCAAGGGAGTCCCCTCCAGCGGGACGGTGGGCTTCGAGATCTTCGACGGCCAGCAGTACGGTCTCACGGAATTCCTGCAAAACGTCAACTTCAAGCGGGCCCTTGAAGGCGAACTGACCAAAACCATTGAGTCACTGCAAGGAATCCAGTCAGCGAGAGTCCATCTCGTGCTGCCCAAACCCTCGATCTTCAAAAAACTGGACGCTCCCGCCACGGCCAGCGTCGTACTTCAGCTCGGACGGGGCGCGCGGCTGGAGGGGCACCGGATCGCGGGCATCCAGAGCCTGGTGGCCGGCAGCGTGGAGAATCTGACTGCGGAGCAGGTCACCGTCATCGATCAGTTCGGCACGGTCCTGTCGCAGGAAATCAAGGACGGCGACACGGGTCGGACCGAGGACCAGCTGGCGCTGCGGAAAGAGGTGGAGAGTTATCTCGCCCAAAAAGCCGGAGTCATGCTCGATCGCGTTCTGGGCCCCGGCCGATCCATCATCCAGGTGGACGCCACTTTGAATTTCGAAAAGATCGACCGGGAACGGGAACTCTACGATCCCCAGAACACCGTGGTGCGCAGCGAGGTCAGGAACGAAACCACGGATCCCCAGACCGGCGGCACCGACGAGAACAGCACCACCAACTACGAGATCAACCGGACGGTGGAGCACATCGTGGGGCAAACGGGCGGGGTCAAGCGCCTTTCGGTGGCCGTGTTCGTGGATGGACACTATGAAGCGGCCCAGGACGGCGCCGCCCCACTCTACCTCCCGCTGACCGAGGAAGAGGTGACCCAGCTGCAGCGCATCGTTCAGACCGCGGTGGGTCTCGATACCGCGAGAGGGGACCAGATTGAAATCGTCAACATGCAGTTCCCGCGGCCAGAGACATCCGAGCCCGTCCTCTTCGCTCCGAATTGGATGCGGCTGGTCACCCAATACGGGGGGAAGGCCTTCCTGTTCTTGATGTTCGGGATTGTCTTGCTGGGCCTGCGCAAGGGGTTGACGGGATTGTTGGACATGGATATCCCGCAGACCCGCTCCCGAATCCCATCCGCCGTGGACCGCAAGGACACCGAACACTTCGAAGGAATTCCCGACATGGACGACCAGGTCATCAACGACATCAAGGACTACGCGTCGGAAAATCCGGACCGGGTGGCCGACGTGGTGCAATCCTGGATCCATGAAATGAACCTCGGCAACGCGCCGAAGGAAACGGTGGGGGACTCCAGTGACCGATAACGCAGTACGGAAAGCCGCTGTCTTCCTGATGACCCTCGGGCCCGAGGTGGGCGGCAAGGTCCTGTCCCAACTTCCCGAGAATATGGTGGAGGAACTGACCCATTCCATCGCCGGCATGGGCCCGGTGGGATTCAACGAGAAGAAGAAGACCCTTAACGATTTCATCGCCAGCAGCGGCCAGATCTCCGGCATCGCCATCGGAGGCGAGGAAATGGCCAAGCAGATCCTGGAAGCGGGTTTCGGCGCCCGCCGGGCGACCTCGATGCTCAGCCGCGTCACCAGTTACAGCGAAATCAAGAGTTTCGAGCATTTGAAGGACGTTGATCCGGTCACCATCGCCAACTATCTGCGCAACGAACATCCCCAGACCGCCGCCGTGGTCCTGGCCCACATGGATCCCCGGGCCAGTGGTCCGATTCTGGCCCTGATGCCGGCCGACATGCAGGGGGACATCGCCCACCGCATGGCAATCCTGGAGGCGCCCAACGTCGAGACACTCAAGGCTGTCGAACAAGTTTTGGCTGGGCAGCTCCAGGGTGAACTGTCGGCCAAGGAGGCCAAATACGGGGGACGCAAACAGGTGGCGGACATCCTCAACGAGGTGGACCGCGACGTCTGGCAGGAGATCCTCGACGAAATGAGGGAAATCGACGACGAAGTCGCAAACGAGGTGAACAACCTCATGTTCGTGTTCGAGGACATCGTTCTGCTCAACGACGGCCACATCCAGGAGATCCTCAAGGAAATCGACGGCTAGGAACTGACCCTGGCCCTCAAGGGCGCCACGAGCGAGATCCGCGACAAGGTGTTCGGGAACATGTCCAAACGGGCTGCCCAGGGCATCATGGAGGACATGGACTACATGGGACCCGTGCGTTTGGCCGAAGTGGAGGAAGCTCAGAAACGGATTGTGGAAGTGATTCGAAATCTGGAGGAGAACAGCACCATCAACATCGGAAAGGGCAGCAAGGATGCGGAAATGGTGCCCTGAACCCTTTGACAGCAACCAGGAACCAACCCGGCCAGCCGGGAATTCCCTCCTTTCTTTCGAGTCGGTCACCGCCTCCCTTGCGACGCTGGGTGAGGTTCCTGCCGTAGATAATCCCAAGTTCGAAAAGGACCTCGGCCTGACCGGCTGCACTTCACTCTGGGACCTCATGAACCAGACGGAAAAGGACGAATTGCTGGAAAATGCCCGCGGTATGCTGCTGGCTGAATTTGAAACCCGGGAAGGTGAACTCCGCCGGGGACATCAAACGGAACTGGCGACGGTGCGGGCAGAGTCCGCCGCCAAGCTTGACAACTGGAGCCGGGAATTTTCCGCGGGGCTGGCCCTGGAAAAGCAGGAGATTGCCGTGGAGGCCGCTGGGCTGGCGCTCGCCCTGGCTCGCAAGATCATCCGGGACACAGTGGAAGTGGACCCGGATTTCCTGACCCGCACCCTGGAAATCGCCCTGTTCAAGGTCCGGGACGCAAATCCGCTGACGGTGATTCTCCATCCCGAGGATGCGAATCTCTTGGAAAACAATCCCGATTTGATGACCCGGCTCCGCATTGGAACGGTGGTTCACGACCGGCGCGTGGAGAAGGGCGGCTGTAGGATCCGCGCGGGGAAACGGGAGTGGGACGCGACTCTATCTCGCCAGGTTGACGCTTTGGCGGAAATCGTCGAGGAGACCCTGGCCGGCGCGGGCACCCTGGTGCCCGCAAGCCCTGGAGACAATGATGTTCCCGATCTGGACTGATCTCGACGAAGCCATTCGCAAAGCCGACACCATCAGGCCCGTGGGCCGTGTCAGGAATCTCGTCGGCATGGTCATCGAGGTGGAGGGCCTGACCGCTCCTGTTGGTTCCCTGTGCCGCATTCATGCGGGCCGCCATGAACCCTGCGTTCTCAGCGAAGTCATCGGTTTCCGTGACGACACCCTCCTGGTGATGCCCTACCAGCACACTCGGGGCGTGGCCACGGGTCGGCGCGTGGATCTGGTGTCCCGGCAGATGACGGTGCCCGTCGGGCCCCTTCTGCTCGGCCGTGTGATCGACGGCCTCGGCAGGCCGCTGGACGGGGGTCCTTCCCTGGCCGGCATCCCTCGCCAAGCCCTTGGCGGCGCACCTCCGCCACCATTGAAACGGAAACGATCCGCCGAAATCCTGGGCACGGGAATCCGTTCCATCGACAGCATGATCACCACCGTGCGTGGGCAGCGGATGGGAATCTTCTCCGGCAGCGGGGTGGGAAAATCCATCCTGCTGGGCATGCTTGCCCGAAACGCCGAATCCCAGGTGAATGTTCTGGCCTTGATCGGGGAACGCGGACGTGAGGTGAAGGAATTCCTGGAGAGGGATCTCGGCCCCGAAGGTCTGGCCCGGAGCGTGGTGGTGGTGGTCACCTCCGACGAAAGCGCCGTCCTGCGGGCCAAAGGCGCCGATACGGCCATGACGATTGCCGAATCGTTCCGGGAAAACGACAAATCGGTCCTGTTCATGATGGATTCGGTCACCCGGTATGCCATGGCGTTGCGGGAAATCGGCCTGGCGGCCGGCGAACCGCCCACCACCAAGGGGTACCCGCCGTCCGTCTTCGCCGCACTGCCCCGTTTGTGTGAGCGCGCGGGCTGGTCGGCCATCAACTCCATGACCGCGTTCTTCTCGGTCCTGATCGAAGGCGACGACATCCAGGATCCCGTCGGTGACGCCATGCGGTCGATCCTGGACGGGCACATCATGCTCAGCCGTGACCTGGCCCGGCGTCATCACTACCCCGCGGTTGACGTTCTGGGCAGTGTCAGCCGGCTGCGAAACGACGTCGTCGGGCCGGATGACGTCGAGGCCGGCGGCCGTCTCATGGCCTGGCTGAAGGCTCTGGAGGACAACCGCGACCTCATCAATATCGGTGCCTACGTGGCGGGGTCCGATAGAACCCTGGACCAGGCGCTGGAACACGAAGCCGAAATCAAGACGTTTCTTACGCAGGGCGTGCGGGAAGGTCATCCCACGGCTGACACCATGTCCGGCCTGCGGCAACTGACGGGGGTCGTGTGATGGGGACTTTCCAATTCCGGTTGGAAAAAGTGTGGAAACACCGGCGAAGGGTCGTCGATGAACATTCCCTCGCCGTTGCTCGCGCCAACCGGCGTGTGGCGCTCTTTTCCAGGCAGATCATCGAACTCGACGACAACATCGCCCGGCATGCACGAACCATGCTCCCTGGGGATGGGCGCACGCTTCGCGCACAAGATCTCATCGCGGGAGCCACCTGGCTAGATCATCTGCACCACCTGCGGGAGGATCTGGACAGTCAGCTGCAGACAGCAGTGAAGGATCTGGACCGCTACCGGTCCCGGTTGACGGAGTGCTGGAGGGATCTGGAGGTCCTTTCCCGGCTCCGAGATCGGCAGGCGGAAAACTGGCGGGTGGGGCAAGATAAAAGAGAAAGAAGGGAAATGGATGAAATCGGACAGGTGCGTGCTTTTCGGCACGGGGCGACCAAGGTTTCCCGGTGACGGAACCTTTTTGCCGGGTGGTGTCGGACAAGTTGAGAAACCTGTTTCGGGAAATTTTCCAAGTGGCCGTCTTTAATTAGGATGGATGTTTCATGGTTCGGGATGTCAAAGCCATGAATCTG
>CBDURF010000002.1:0-49154 GCA_965369705.1 uncultured bacterium | reverse complement strand
CGTAATTTCTCCGGCCGTTGATTCCCGGTCTCAGTTGGATTAGGTTGGCGGGGAACAATCGCCAGGATCATTCACCATCACCGGGGTCCCCCCAAGGAGATGAGCTCATGCCTTTGCTTCCCATGCGAGTCATGCTCGACCACGCCGCCGAGAACGGGTACGGCATCGGCGCCTTCAACGTGAACAACATGGAGCAGATCCAGTCAATCATGATGGCCGCCACCGAAACGAACAGTCCGGTGATCGTCCAGGCCAGTCGCGGGGCGCGGTCCTACTCCAACGACAACTACCTGCGCCACCTGATGCTGGCCGCCGCCGAACTGAATCCAAAAATCCCCATCGCCATGCACCAAGACCACGGAAACAGCCCGGAGACCTGCTTCAGCGCGATCGACCAGGGGTTCACCTCGGTGATGATGGACGGCTCGCTGCTGGAAGACGGCAAGACGCCCTCCTCCTATGAGCACAACGTTGATGTCACCCGTAAGGTCGTCGCCAAAGCCCACGCCCTGGGCGTGACGGTCGAGGCGGAGATCGGCTGTCTGGGCGGCATCGAGGACGGACACGGCGCCGGCCTGACGGGTGAGGAGGCCCTGGCCCATCTGACCGATCCCGAGGAGGCGCAGCGTTTTTCCGAGGAGACCGGCTGCGACGCTCTGGCCGTGGCCATCGGCACCAGCCACGGGGCCTACAAGTTTACCCGCAAGCCCTCGGGCGACGTGCTGAAAATGGATCTCATCGAAGAGATCCACCGCCGGCTGCCCAACACCCATCTGGTCATGCACGGGTCGAGTTCGGTGCCCATGGAACTGATCGACATCATCAACCGGTACGGCGGCGAGATGCCCGAGACCTACGGCGTTCCGGTGGAAGCCATCCAGCAGGGAATCAAGCACGGCGTGGTCAAGATCAACGTGGACACGGACAACCGGCTGGCCATCACCGGCGCCATCCGCAAGGTTTTCGCCGAGAGCCCCGGCAAGTTCGATCCCCGCGATTATCTCAAGCCCGCCCGCGTGGCCATGGCCGAGGTGGTCAAGGCCCGCATGATCGCGTTCGGGCAGGCAGGCTGGGCGGACAAGGTTCCCGTTGTCAGCCTGGAAGAGATGGCCAAGCGCTACTAACGGCTCCGCCGGAAGGACGAGATGGATGTACGGGAAATTCGGAGAGGTTCTGCGGGCCGAGCTGGACTCGATTCGGGAGCAGGGCCTGTACAAGAACGAGCGGGTTCTCGAGGGGCCGCAGGGGGCGGAAATCAAGGTGGGCGGAAAGACCGTCCTTAATTTCTGCGCCAACAACTACCTGGGCCTGGCTTCGGATCGGCGGGTCGTGGAAGCCGCGCGCCGTACCCTGGACGAGTGGGGTTACGGCCTCAGTTCGGTGCGGTTCATCTGCGGCACGACCACCTTGCACAAGCAACTCGAGCGGGAACTGAGCGACTTCCTCGGCACCGAGGACACCATCCTGTACGCTGCCTGTTTCGACGCCAACGGCGGGGTGTTCGAACCGCTGCTGGACAAAAACAGCGCCATCATCACCGACCAGTTGAACCACGCCTCGATCATCGACGGCGTGCGGCTGGCCAAAGCGCAGCGGTTCATCTACAACCACGCGGACATGGACCACCTCGAAACCCAGCTGAAGGATGCCCAGGGCGCCGAGTTTCGCCTTGTCGTCACCGACGGCGTTTTTTCGATGGACGGCCATCTGGCGCCGCTGCCGGATATCTGCGACCTGGCCGGGAAGTACGAGGCCATGGTCCTGGTCGACGACAGCCACGCCACGGGCTTCACCGGCCCCACCGGCCGCGGGACCCACGAGAAGTTTGACGTCATGGACCGGGTGGACCTGATCACCACTACCTTGGGCAAGGCCCTGGGCGGCGCCCTGGGCGGCTGCACGAGCGGCCGCCGGGAGATCATCGAGTGGCTGCGGCAGAAGAGCCGGCCCTACCTGTTCAGCAACTCGGTGCCCATGATGATCTGCGGGGCGACGCTGGAAGTCCTGAAGATCCTGCGTGAGGATCCCGGCCCCCTGCGGACCCTGGCCAGGAACCAGAAGCGGCTGCGAGATGGCCTGGTCGAGCTCGGTTTCGACGTGGACAAGGGCGATCACCCCATCATCCCGGTGCATTTCCGCGGGCACGACAACGACGCCATCCTGGCCCAGGGCATGGCGGCGGATCTGCTGGATAGGGGCATCTACTGCATCGGGTTCAGCTTCCCCGTCGTGCCCCGGGGACAGGCGCGGATCCGGCTGCAGACCTCGGCGGCGCACACCGATGCCCACGTGGACCGGTGTCTGGAAGCCTTCGGGGCGGTGGGTCGCAAGCACGGAGCGATCTGACAGGCGGCAGAAGTGTTGGTCGGGTTTGCTATTATGGAGGCTTGAGCCTATCTTCCCCGCGCCACGTCTGCTGACCTGCAACTAGGGTGTAGGGGTAGACGTGTGTTTTTTTAGGCTGGAAAAAGGTGTATTCTGTCGGCGGGAATCAGTCCGCCGCGAACCGGGACCAAGGACATGACTACAGATCTGAAAATGATCAGGAATATCGGGATCAGCGCGCATATCGATTCGGGCAAGACGACCCTGACCGAGCGGATCCTTTTCTACACCGGACGTATCCGCGACATCCACGAGGTGCGCGGCAAGGACGGCGTGGGCGCCACCATGGACTCCATGGAACTCGAGCGCGAGCGCGGCATCACCATCCAGAGCGCCGCGACCCACACCTCTTGGAACGGGTATCACGTCAACATCATCGATACTCCCGGCCACGTCGACTTCACCATCGAGGTGGAAAGGGCGTTGAAGGTCCTGGACGGCGCCGTCCTGGTGCTGTGTTCGGTGGCCGGCGTGCAGAGCCAGTCGATTACCGTCGACCGTCAGATGAAACGCTACAACGTGCCCCGCATCGCGTTTGTGAACAAGTGCGACCGTTCCGGCGCCAATCCCGCCCGGGTCACCGAACAGTTGTGCGATAAGCTGAAGCACAACGCGGTGATGATGCAGATTCCCATCGGGCTGGAGGACAAACACGTGGGGGTGGTCGACCTGATCACCATGGAGGCCTACACCTTCGAGGGCGAGAATGGGGAAAAGGTCGTCACCGGCGACATTCCCGCGCCCCTGCAGGTCGAGGCCGAGGCGCGCCGGGAGGCCATGCTCGACACCGTCAGCATGTTCAGCGACGACCTGATGGAGGCCATCCTGGAGGACGCTGTCACCGAGGATATGATCCACGACGCGGTTCGCCGGGGGGTCCTGGCCAACGAACTGACGCCCGTCTACATGGGCAGCGCCTACAAGAACAAGGGCGTGCAGCTGCTGCTCGACGCGGTCATGCGCTACCTGCCCGCCCCGACGGACATCGACAACACCGCCATCCGGATGCTGAAGGGTGGCGAGGAGGAGGAGTTCGTCCTTTCCAACAGCCCCGACGACGACCTGGTCTGCAACGCCTTCAAGCTGGAGGAGGGGCAGTACGGCCAGCTGACCTACGTGCGCATCTACCAGGGCATCCTCAAGAAGGGCGAGGACATCTACAACAGCCGGACCAACAAGAAGGTCAAGGTGGGCCGGCTGGGCCGGATGCACGCTGATCAAATGGAGGAGATCGAGTACGCTGCCGCGGGCGACATCATCGCCCTGTTCGGCGTGGATTGCGCCAGCGGCGATACCTTCACCGGCGGCGAACGTATCAGCCTGTCGAGCATGCACGTGCCCGAGCCGGTGGTCAGCCTGGCCGTCATGCCCGAGGACAACGCCGCCGCCACGCGCATGTCGAAGGCCTTCCACAGGTTCACTCGGGAGGATCCCACCTTCCGCACCTCCGTGGACGCGGAAACCGGGGACACCATCATCAGCGGGATGGGCGAACTGCATCTTGAAGTCTACATCGAACGGATCAAGCGGGAATTCAACGCGGTGGTCGTCACCGGCGCCCCCCAGGTGAAGTACCGCGAGACCATCACCCAGGTGGTGGAATTCGACTACACCCACAAGAAACAGACGGGCGGCTCGGGTCAGTACGCCAAGGTCCAGGGCACCATGGAGCCCAGCGAGGACGGCGAGTTCCACTTCGAGAGCAAGGTCGTCGGCGGCCGCATTCCGACCGAGTACATCGGCGCCTGCCGGAAGGGTTTCGCACTTTCCATCCTCGAGGGTCAGTACATCGGAGCCCCGGTCCAGGGCCTGAAGGTGACCATGCGCGACGGTAATTCCCATGCGGTGGACTCCTCGGACATGGCCTTCCGGACGGCCTGCCGCGCGACCTTCCGCGAGTTCTACAAAAAGGGCAAACCGGTGGCCCTCGAGCCGCTGATGCTGGTGTCCATCGAAGGCCCCAGCGAGTACCAGGGCGATATCATCAAGACCCTGATGCAACGGCGGGGCGTGATCGTCGGTACCACCGAAGACGAGGGATTCGTTCGGGTCGACGCGAACGTGCCGTTGGCCGAGATGTTCGGTTACGCCACGGTTCTGCGGTCTTCGACCCAGGGCAAGGCCGAGTTCACCATGGAGTTCGCCAGGTACGCGCCGGCCCCCAGTGATGTGGCCGAGGAACTGGTTAAGGAATACCTGGAGAAAAAGGCCGAAGGTAAGTAATCTGTTATCCTGAGAGCGGGATCAATTCAGGGAGTGAGGAAGACGATGGTGGAAAAAAGCATGATGGAGCGCAGCCCCGTCCGTATCTTCGAGCGGGCCATCGGCGGCGGTCTGGGTAAGGGGGAACTGGGCGTGGTTCTGTCCCGGCGCGGCGTCGGCAAGACAGGATTCCTGATCGGCCTGGCCGTCGATCAGCTGCTGCAGGGCAAGAAGGTGCTCTACATCTCGACCAAGGAGAGCGTCGAGCACATCAACAACTTCTTCGACCAGATTTTCCATGCCATGGCCGCTTCCCTGGACATGGATCAGGTTCCCCAGAAGCAGCTCCGCATGGAACGCAACCGTTACATCCACGTCTACAACCGCGATTCCTTTTCCCTCGAGAAGCTTGAGCAGTCGGTGGCCTTCCTCAAGGATGCCGCCGGTTTCATGCCGGACATGGTCATCCTGGACGGAACTCCTCGCTTCGAAAATACCGAGGAATGGGAAATCCAGGGCATGAAGAAAATGGCCGCCGAGTGGGGGGCTGAAATCTGGACCAGCAGCAACATCCACCGCGAGGGCCAGGAATCCGATGCCCGGGGCGTTCCCCATTCCGTGGCGCGGTTCGATGACGAGATCGGCGTGATCATCAATCTCGAACCGGAAAGCGACCACGTAAAGGTCAAGATCCTCAAGGAGCACGGCAGCACCGAGCCGGCCCAGGTCCAGATCGAACTGGACCCGAAAACCCTGCTGTTGCGCTGGCGATAGGATTGGACATGGCCGACCGTCCGGTGGCCGAAAGACTGGCACGCGTCCGTGAAAGGATCGCGGAGGCCTGCCTCCAGGCGGGAAGACCCGCCGGCGCGGTCAAGCTGGTGGCGGTGAGCAAGCGGATCCCCCTGTCCCTGGTCGTCGAGGCCTGCCGGGCGGGCCAGTGGGACCTGGGCGAGAACAGGGTCGCCGAAGCGGTGGACCGGCAGCCTGAACTGGTCGGTCTCCTGGCCGGGGAGGGACTACCGACCGAGCGGTTGCGTTGGCATTTCATCGGTCATCTCCAGAGCAACAAGGCCGGCAAGGCCGCCGGCCGTTTTCATATGCTGCACAGCGTCGATTCGGTCAAACTGGCGGAAAAGCTGTCCCGGCTTGCGACGGAAGCGGGTCGGACCGAGACCGTCCTGCTGGAAGTCAATATCTCCGGGGAAGTTCAGAAACAGGGCTTGGCGGTCGAGGAAGTCTCCGACGTGGCCGTCCGTGTCTGCGCTCTGCCGGGCCTGGACCTTAAGGGTCTGATGGGGATGGCGAGGTACGGGGCGGGAGAAAGCGAGTTGCGGACCAGTTTCGCCTCGTTAAGACGTGTAGTCGAAGATGCCAGGGTATCCACCGGTCTGGCGTTGCCTGAGTTGAGCATGGGCATGAGCGGCGATTTCGAGGCGGCCATCGCCGAGGGCAGCACCCTGGTCCGGATCGGCGGGGCCATATTCGGTCCCCGTCAGTCCTGAGGAAAAATTTCCACCGGCCAGAATCAGGCCGGAGAGGTTGAGATATGGGCATCACAAAACTACTCGTGGCCGTTCTGCAGGTCTATTCCTGGCTGATCATCGTCCGGGTGATCCAGAGCTGGGTGAACCCCCGGCCCCGTAACGAGATTCTTTTGATGGTCATCCGGGTGACCGAACCCTTGCTGGGCTTTCTGCGGGCCCTCATTCCCCTGCGCGGTATCGATTTGTCGCCCATCCTGGCATGGCTCTTGATACAACTCCTCATGAGATTGATAGTTCAAGTCGGCTCCTGATACGGATTATTGAATTTCTGTCTGGTCCATGGCGGGCCCGACAATCCGGAATCGGGGACCCGGCATCCGCAGTTGGAGGAGAATGACATGAGGATCACGCCGCTCGACGTCCGCAAACAGGAATTCCGCAAGGCGGTCCGAGGCTTCGATTGTGACGAAGTCCGGGCCTTTCTCTCGACTCTTGCCGACGAGTATGAAACCGTTCTTGTGGACAACAAGCAGATCCGCGAGATGATCATGGAGCAGGAAGACAAGATCCAGGAGTATCTGGGCATGGAGCGCAATCTCCGGGATACCCTGATGACCGCCGAGCGCGTCATGAAGGAAACCCGTGAGAACGCGGGCAAGAAAGGCGACCTGATCATCAAGGACGCCGAGATGCAGGCCCAGCGGGTCCTCGAGGAGTGCCGTCTGCGCACCGAGGAGTTGCGCCGCGAAATCGTGGTGTTGCGCAAGGAAAAAGAAAATTATCTGGCCCGGTTCAAGACCCTGGCCCAGGCCCAGGTCCAGTTTGTCGAGACCCATGAGAGCGATTTCGAGGATCTGGACAAACGCCTGACGAATATCGTCGATTCGGTCGTGGCCACTGCCGGGCGAACCCGCCGGAAAACCGACTCGCAGCCGGTCAGCATCCCTGAGATGAAATCGCAGACAATCCCGGTGCTGGATCCCTTCGCCGCGGAAAGCCGGATCGAGGGTGATCCGTCCGCGCCTCGGGACCTGCCTGTGGGCGGCGACGAGGATAAGCTGGAAGTCGCCGCTCCAGCCGCTCCCCTGGAAAACGATGTCTGGCGTAACTACGATCCGGGTACCGGCAATAAGGGTGATGATGACGCCTCCGGCTCCATCTCCGACCTGGTGTCCGAATCCCTGGCTGAATCCCCAGAGAGCCCCAAGGCGGAGGCCGGCAAGTCTCCCGCTCCCGGGGAATCCCTGGAAGAGGAACCCTCACTCGGCGATGGACCGGTGATGACCCACGGTGAGGAACCCGTCGCGGCGGGATCCAACAAGGACACCATCTGACAGGTGGCGCCAAACGCCTGGACCGGGCCTCATCGCCCGGTGAGGCGGGGAACCTCAATCTCATTGCGGAAAATGGCGGGAATCCACGGATTCCCGCTTTTTTCTTGGTGGGCCGCTAAGGCCATGTTAGTTTGTCTCGTTCCCGAAAACCGTGTTCCCTACCTGGAGGGTCGTCTTGAACGACATGTGGCAGCAGATCGAGGAAGCCGCCGGCTTCATTCGCACGAAGACCGATTTCGAGCCGGAATTCGGCCTGATCCTGGGGACGGGTCTGGGAGAACTCGGGCACAACATCGAAGCGGTCTGCACCATTCCCTTCGGTGAGGTGCCTCATTTCGTGGAATCCACGGCGACCGGCCACGCCGGCAAGTTGGTTTTCGGCGCCTTGGGGGGGCGGAAGGTCATCGCCATGCAGGGCCGGGTCCATTATTACGAGGGCTACAGCATGCAGCAGATCACCCTGCCGATCCGGGTGATGAAGGCCTTGGGCTGCGGAGCCCTGCTGATGAGCAACGCGGTGGGAGGCATGAATCCCCAGCATGGGCCCGGGGACATCACCGTCATGTCCGACCACATCAACCTGATGGGCGACAACCCCTTGATCGGTTGGAACGATGACCGTCTCGGCCCACGGTTCCCCGATATGTCCGAACCCTACGACCGCGAATTCCTGGCCACGATGGAAGAGGTGGCCCTGGATCTGAAGATCCCTCTCAAGAAGGTGGTCTACGCCGCGGTTGCCGGCCCCAACCTGGAAACGGGTGCGGAATACCGGTTCCTGCGCACCATCGGGGCCGATACGGTGGGAATGTCCAGCGTTCCGGAGTGCCTGGCCGCCCTGCACGGGGGCATGAGGGTCATCGGCATGTCGGTGATCACGGACGCCTGCTTTCCCGACGCCCTGAAACCGGCGAACGTTGAAAAGATCATCAAGGTGGCCAATGCCGCCCAACCCAATCTCGAGGCCCTGGTGACCGGGTTCCTTAAAAAAGTGACTCTTTGATTAGGGGCCAGGACGGATCCAACCGCCAAAGGACGAAACGGAACGATGTCCAACACATCATCCAGGGACAGGAAGCCCGTCTATCCTGCCCTGGCGAGTAAATTCCACGATTCCCATTCCGAGGAACTGATCAGCGGTTTCTGGAAGAAAGACGACACTTTCCGGCGCAGTATCGCCCAACGGGAGGGCGCGCCGGAATGGGTGTTCTACGAGGGCCCGCCGACGGCCAACGGCCTGCCGGGCGTGCACCACGTCATGGCCCGGCTGTGCAAGGACATCATGTGCCGGTTCAAGACCATGACCGGGCACCGGGTGGTGCGCAAGGCGGGTTGGGACACTCACGGCCTGCCGGTCGAACGGGCCGTGGAGAAGATACTGAACATCCAGGGCGCCCAGGCCATCCAGGATTTCGGCCTGGTGCCCTTCAACGAGAAGTGCCGCGAGAGCGTTTGGAGCTGCAAGGCGGATTGGGACGAATTCACCGAACGGCTGGGGTACTGGGTTGATCTGGACGATCCATACATCACCTACGACAACAAATACATCGAAACGGTCTGGTGGATATTGAGCCGGTTCCACGCCGAGGACCTGCTCTACAAGGGTCACAAGGTCGTGCCCTACTGTCCGGTCTGCGCCACGCCGATTTCCAGCCACGAAATGGCCAACAGCTACCGCACGGTCAGCGATCCGAGCATCTTCGTCAAACTGAAGGCCACCGGCGCGGATGAATTTTTCCTGACCTGGACCACCACGCCCTGGACCCTGCCTTCGAACGTGGCCCTGGCCGTCGGCGCCGATTTCGATTACGTGCGCGTACGCCACGGCGACGAGGTCCTGATCCTGGCCGAGGCCCGGCTGGGCGTGTTGGACCCCGAGGTGCCCACCGAGGTCCTGGCCAAGTTCAAGGGCGCCGACCTGCTCGGCCGAACCTATGAACAACTGCTGCCGTTCGTGTCGCCCGGCGACGAGAGGGCCTTCGTGGTGGTCGAGGCTGATTTCGTGACTCTCGATTCCGGCACCGGTATCGTCCACATGGCGCCGGCCTTCGGCGAGGACGACTACCAGATCGGCAAACTGGAGAACCTGGCCTTCTTCAAGCCCGTGGACGCCAACGGACATTTCACGGAAGAGGTCACGCCCTGGGCGGGGCTGCACGTCAAGAAGGCCGACCGGCGGATCATCAAGCATCTTCGGGACGAGGGCAGGATTCTGCGGGAGGAAATCTACAGTCACGACTATCCCTATCATGACCGCTGCGACAACCCGCTGATCTACTACGCCACCCCCAGCTGGTTCATCAAGACCAGTTCCATGCGGGACCAGCTGGTTCAAGCCAACATGGCGATCAGGTGGGCGCCGCCCGAGGTCGGCAGCGGTCGGTTCGGCAACTGGCTGGCCGGCAACATCGACTGGAGTCTGAGCCGGAATCGGTTCTGGGGCACTCCGCTGAACATCTGGATCTGCGACGATTGCGGGCACCAGCACATGCCCACCTGCCGTGCGGACCTGAGCGAACTGACCGGCAGCGACCAGTCGGAACTCGATCTGCACCGGCCCCACGTTGACGACCTCACCTTCGGCTGTATGGCCGCCGGCTGCTCCGGGACCATGCGGCGGACCCCCGAGGTCATCGACGCCTGGTTCGATTCCGGCAGCATGCCCTTCGCCCAGTACCACTATCCCTTCGAGAACGAAGAGCTGTTCAACAGCCAGTTTCCCGCGGACTTCATCAGCGAGGGCATTGACCAGACGCGTGGCTGGTTCTACACCATGCTGGTGATCAGCATCTTCCTGAAGGGGACCAGCAGCTACAAGAGCTGCCTCGTGAACGAGCTGATCCTGGACAATAAGGGCAAGAAGATGTCCAAGAGCTTGGGGAACACCGTGAACCCCATGGACATCATGCGCACCGAGGGCGCCGATCCGCTGCGTTGGTACATGATCACCTGCAGTCCGGTCTGGACCCCCACGCGTTTCGACCGGGAGGGAGTGAAGGAAGCCCAGCGCAAGGTGCTGGCCACCCTGGAGAACACCTACAACTTCTTCACCCTCTACGCCAACCTCGATGGTTTCACCCCCGGGGAGGGCGGCGATCTTGAGTTCGACCTGCTGGACCGCTGGATCCTCAGCCGGCTGCAGAGCGTGACCCGGTCGATGACCGACGACCTCGACGCGCTGCACTTGACCCGGGCGGCAAAGACCGTCGGCACCTTCTTCCTGGACGATGTGAGCAACTGGTACCTCAGGCTAAGTCGCCGCCGCTTCTGGAAGGGGGAGATGACCCCGGACAAGCGGGCTGCCTTCTCCACGCTCTACACCGTCCTGGATGCCAGCCTGCGCCTGTTGGCCCCCTTCATGCCCTTCGCCGCGGAGGAGATCTTCCGCGGGTTGACCGCGCATGCCGATCCCCACGGCTCGGTCCATCTCCAGGATTTTCCCGTGGCGGACGAAACCCTGGTCGACGTGGGGTTGGAAAATTCCATGGCGGCCGCCCAGATCGTTGTGGGTCTGGGCCGCAGCCTTCGCCAGGAGGCGGGCCTCAAGACCAGGCAGCCCCTGGGCAGGCTCGTCATGCACGCGGACGACGACCGCGTGGCGCTGCTGATGGCGGATGAACTCCTGACTGGATATATTGCCGGCGAATTGAACGTCAAGGAGGTGGGGGCGGTCGCCGATCCCCGCGAGGTCGCGAACCTTTCGGCCAAGGCCAATTTCCGGGCTCTGGGCCCCCGGTTCGGTAAGCGTTCTCCCCTGGCGGCCAAGCGCATCGTGGCCATGACCCCGGCGGAAATCATGACCCTGCGCGCCGAGGGCCGGGTCGCCCTGGATTTCGAGGGGGAAGCCGTCGACTTCACCTTCGAGGAGGTTATCGTCACCGAAGAGGGTGTGGGCTCCTTCGTGGCTACCGGGGGGCAGGGGCTGACGGTGGCCCTGGATACCACCCTGACCGAGGATCTGCGTCAGGAGGGACTGGCCCGGGAGATCATCAACAAGGTCCAGAACCTGCGCAAGAAAAGTGGACTGGAAGTTTCCGACCGCATCGAATTGGCCATCAGCGGGCCGGAAGCGGTCCTGACGGCGGTTTCCCGGTTTTCCGAGCGGATCATCACCGAAACCCTTGCTCTGGACGTTGCTTCTGACGGGGATTTGGCTTATAAAGACACATTCAAGATCGATGACATTGAAATCTGCATCGCCCTGGACAGGGTCTGATGCCTGCCGGGGAGGGACCCCATGCGGAAAACTGAGCTTCAGAGATTCAGGAAAATGCTCACCGAGGAGAAGGATCGGGTAACGCAATCTCTGGCCCAGCATGAAAAGATCATCAAGCACACCGACGACCAATCGGGTCTGGAGGTGGGCAAGGCACACTCGAACCACATGGCTGATCAGGGTTCGGATGAATTCCAGTACGAAACCACCATCAAGTTCGCCAACACCGAAGGGCGTTACCTCTACAATATTGAAGAGGCCCTGGGCAGGATCGAGAACGGCACCTACGGCAAATGTCAGGAATGCAAAAAAGCCATCGGGTCGGCCCGGCTGAGACGATTGCCCTACACGCGTCTGTGCATCGAATGCAAGGAGAAGGAGGAGGCGGGGACCCTTTGATGTTCAGCCGAGTTTTCCCACCCTGGTTGTGGGCTCCCCTCGTATTCATCCTCGATTTCGCGACGAAGAGAGCTGTCCTGGCCAACGAAACGGCCCTGCGGTCCAAGGTCTCGATCATCGGGGAATTCCTGCGTTTCATCTACGTCCGCAATTCCGGTTCGGCCATGGGATTGTTCCCGGTGGGTCGCGCGGTCCTGGTGGGGATCAGCGTCGCGGCCTCCATCTTCCTTATCTACCTCTACCGCACCACGGATCCCGAGTTGAAGATCCGCCGGGGGGCCATGGCGGCAATCCTGGGCGGTGCGGTGGGCAACCTGGTCGACCGCTTATTCTATGGCGGCCACGTGGTCGATTTCATCGATGTGGGCCTCGGCGCCCACCGGTTCTACACCTTCAATGTGGCCGATATGGGCGTGACGGTCGGAGGAACGATCCTGTTCCTGTGTATCCTGTTCGACGGACGGCGGTCCCATGACTGAACCGGATCCCAAGGAGCGGGTTTTCATCACGGGGCCGGAAGCCGAGGGACAGCGTCTGGACAGTTTCCTGGCGGATCAGTGCCCCGATCTGTCCCGCAGCCGAATCCACGCCGACATGAAAAAGGACCTGGTCCTGGTGGACGACCGCCCGCGGCCCAAGGGTTTCCGTCTCCGGGCCGGCAGCCGGGTCCTTTTCCGGCCGGGAACGAAACGGGAAATGGTAGCGGTGGCCCAGGACATCCCCTTGGACATCGTCCATGAGGATGACCACATCCTGGTGATCAACAAGCCGGTGGGCATGGTCGTCCATCCCGCCGTGGGGCACCCGGACGGAACCCTGGTCAACGCCCTGCTGCACCATTGTAAAAACCTGTCCGCGGGGGGGGATCCCCTGCGACCGGGAATCGTCCATCGCCTGGACCGGGACACTTCCGGCTTGATGGCCGTCGCCCTGACGGACGCCGCCCACAGGCATCTGGCCGCACAGCTCCAGGATCGCCGCATGGGGCGGACCTATCTGGCAGTGTCGTGGGGCCAGTGGAAACAGGATCAAGATACCCTGACCGGGGACATCGGCCGGCATCCCCGCTTCCGCCAGAAGATGGCCATCGTGAACCAGGGCGGTAAATCGGCGGTGAGCCGGTACCGGGTGCTTGAGGATTTCGGTTTCGTCCAGCTGTGCGAGGTTCAGCTCGAAACAGGTCGCACCCACCAGATCCGGGTCCATTTCGCCCATCGCGGTCATCCCGTGGTGGGTGACCGGATGTACGGGGATGACCTGCGGGCGCGCGGCATCCACAACCTCGACCGCCGCCAGGCCGACCGCATGGTCAAGGCCGCGGGACGGCAGCTACTGCATGCGGCCGGGTTGCGGCTGGTCCACCCGGTCACGGATGATAACCTGGAATTTTTCTCCGAACCCCCGGCGGACATGGCCGGTGTCCTGGCCATCCTCAGGGAAATCACCTGAATGCGGGGCGTGGTGGTCGATTCCATTTGTGGACAGGACGATTCCCGTGTCCTATGCTGTTGCGGTCAAGGGAATACTCCGGGTTGGCCGAGGATCCGGTCCCGGCGGCATGAATCGACTCTTTTCAAGGGTGAAAGTGCGTGAAGATCAAGGAGCGCAAAAGGGAAGGCGTGGCCATCCTGGAAATGAGCGGCAAGCTCATGGGAGGACCCGATGCCGAGACCTTCGATGAGACTCTCAAGACCCTGATCCACGAGGGCTGTCACAACGTCATCGTAAGCATGGAGCGGGTGAAGTGGGTCAACAGCACAGGCTTGGGAATCCTCATTTCTGGTTATACCACCCTCAAGAAAAGTGGGGGAGAGCTGAAACTTCTCAAGGTTTCGGACCGTATCGAGAACATCTTCATCGTCTCGAAACTCTACACCGTCTTCGAGTCATTCCAGGACGAAGACGAAGCCGTTCAGAGTTTTTCCTGATGCTGGTTGATGGCGATGGAAACGAGCGCGGGCAGGTGATTTGATCGTGGCGTCCAGAATCGAAATCCGGCTGCCCAGCAACATGGAATATCTTGGTGTGCCCGATGCCGTGCTGATGGAAATCGGCGGCGACATGGATTGCTGCAAACGGGCCCTGGAGGAACTCGGCACCTCGGTGATCGAGGCCTGCACCAACGCCATGGAACACGGGAATCAACTGGACGACGTGCTGCCCATCCAGGTGATCTTCGAAGTGGAGGGCCACGAGATCACCATCACGGTCCTGGACGAGGGTCCGGGCTTCGACTTCGAACACTGGACGCCCTCCGACGAACTCATGCGCCAGCGCGGCCGCGGCATCCTCATCATGCGCGAATTCACCGATTCCCTCGAGTTCGGCCGTCACCAGGACGGCCGTTTCATGATCCGTATGGTCAAGAAACTCGAACCTTCCAAAGACGACTGAACCCATGTCCTGCTATCTGGGCCTCGATTACGGCCTGCGCCGAATCGGCATCGCCGCCAGCGATCCCGCAACGTCCTTGGCCTTTGCCTTGGGTACCCATGTGGAGGGTCGCGACAGCTCGATCCTGACCCACCTCGGGAAATTGATCGAGGCCAGGGCCGTCACCGGATTGGTGCTGGGGCTGCCCCTGACCGCCGACGGGCGCGAGGGTGACATGGCCGGCCGAGTCCGCAAATTCGCCCTGCGTCTGGCCAGGGAATTCGAAGTGGAGGTGATTCTCTGGGACGAGAGATACTCCAGCGCCGAGGCGGATCGCTGGCTCGATAAAGGCCGCCGATCCGGTAAGGAAGACCGGGATGCCCTGGCCGCCCAGATCATTCTCCAATCCTACCTGGACAGCCTGAGCGCGGGGGCCGGGCCTCACCGGGAGCAGCCGTGATGAAACGCTGGGCCGCCGTGGCGGGGGTCGCCTTCCTGCTGGGTCTGGTGATTGTCCTGTGGGGCTGGCGCCTGTGGACGGGGCCGGGTCCGCGTACAGTGTCGGACCGGGAGTCCGTACCCGCACCCGCGACGATCCTGATGAGGATTCCCCCCGGCATGACCCTGACCGCCGCCGCCGATTCCCTGGCGGCGCGAGGCCTGCTGAAACATCCCACGGTTCTTCTGACGGGAGCCAGGTTGACGGGCAAGGGGCGGGCGTTGCGGGCCGGTCTCTATGAATTGCCGGTCGGCGCTTCACCCCGGGACCTGCTGCAGGTTCTGACCATGGGGGTCGCCGTGCAGGTGAAGGTGACCATTCCCGAGGGCCTGGACGCCGAGGAGATCGCCGATCTTGTATCCGAAGCGCTGGGGTTTTCACCGGCCGATTTCCTGGCTGCGGCCGATTCCCTGGTGATGACGGCCGCACGAAAGGGACGCCTGCTGAAGGGAGGCGAGACCGCGGCAGCTGCTCACGATTCCCTGCTGGCGGCCGAGTCCGCTCGCCACCCGCGGCGGTTCCGGTGGTGCGAGGGACATCTTTCGCCGGACACCTTTCAATTCACCGAGGGCACCAGCGCGGCCAAGGTGGCGGATTTCCTGGTTGCGACCCAATGGGCTCGCCTGGATTCGGTGATGGCCGGTTCCGTGCCGGTGACGGATCTCGACCTCACTCCTCAAGATCTGCTGACCCTCGCCTCCATCGTGGAGGCCGAGGCCCGGCGCGACGATGAGCGTCCTCTCATTGCCGCGGTCTACGTCAATCGCCTGCGGAAGGGTTGGCGACTGGAAGCGGACCCCACGGTTGCCTTCACCCTGCGAAAAAAGGGCAAACGCCTTTTCTACCGGGATCTGGAGGTCGCCTCCCCGTTCAACACGTACCGTAACAGGGGACTGCCGCCGGGGCCCATCGGCAATCCCGGCTTGGCGGCCATTGAGGCTGCCGCCCATCCGGATCCCGCTTGCCGGGCCATGTATTTCGTTTCCGACGGCCAGGGTGGACACGTTTTCTCAAGGACCGCCCGTGAGCACGAGGCGGCCGTGCAGGAATTTCGACGCGCCAGGGCCGGAAATCGCGGCCACCGGAATGATTGACGGAACCGCTTCCTCCTTTTATTGTTCAGCCGATTCCAAGGGGCTCGGCGAGTCCCGATGATTTTTTTGTTTCCGCGCTGCCGGAGGGCAAGGCAATGGGTTTGGTGAAAAAGTTCTGGTTGTTGTGGGTCTCGCTGGGGGCGATCGTCCTGGGTTTCGCCACCCTGGCCGCCGGTATGCTCACCCTCGGACCGGTTCTGCTGGTACTCGGCTACTGCGTCTTGTTGCCCTTCTTTTTGTGGCGTTCGTTCCAGGATAGCGTGGGCGAATAGTTCAGTTGGCTAGAGCGCCTGCTTTACACGCAGGAAGTCGCAGGTTCGAGTCCTGCTTCGCCCACCATATAAAAAAATTTCACATTTTCTAAAAAAACCCTCGATTCTCCCCAAAAATGGAGTCGAGGGTCTTTTTTTACTCATCGAAATTGAAGATTTCGATTTTTTCTCTAATTTTCCGCAGAAGATAAATAATATTGGTTGCATTGGCCCGATGCGTATGGTAATCTAATGATGTCAAGTGATGGACATGTGAGTGGGAAGGAGAGCTCAACGCAGTAGTCAATGTGTCCGCTTGGGTTAGCCACCCTCGCTAGAATGTGCCTTTTTTGGAGGTGTCCTAATGGTTCTTAGGAAAATTATGGGTATTTTTTTAATTACCCTGATTGTTGGTGCCGCTTCGCTCGCTATGGCGGGTGTTCCGGATGTGACATACTGTACTGCCGCTCGGGAGGATACACTTTTTCCCGGTAAGATGGTTGTACTTGTCGTGCCTGGTGGTTCCGCAGAGCATTCGTTGGATGTAGCCGTCAAGGTTATCGCCCCGTACCCGGCCGCTCAGGTACTCGGCGATGCCACCATCCATTTGGAAGTCAGGGATGGCGCGGGTGATACCATCGTCAACTATCCCGCCGAGGATATGTGGCTTGAGTGTCCCTCTGACCCCCTCACCGAAAATGTCGGTTTGATTTGCTGCACGGGCGGTTGCACCGCTGATTTCAGCACGGATATTGATGGAATGACTGAGTTCCAGGACGCGCTTTCGGCGGGTGGACAAAGCTTCCTTCAAACTTATGTTGTGATCAACGGCAACGCCTTGTCCAACACTATTGATGTTAGCTGGAACAGCCCGGACCTTGATGGCAACGGTGTCGTCAACCTGGTTGATCTCCAGGCGTTTACGGCTGACTTCTTCGATCCGGTGTACCATTTCCGGTCGGATCTGTACTTCGACATTGACGTGAACATTATCGATCTGCCTGAAATGGCGAAGTTCTACGGAAACCATTGCCCCTAGGATTCCCAGCCGCGCCCGGCCTGGCCGGGTGTGACGGAGGAATTCCGGGATGCAAGACCAAGGGTGGCTCTGCTAATGCAGGTGGCAGGGCCACCAACGTCTCGCCCGATTGATACGGCGATTTCACGGAAAGTACCTGCTCACAATTAGGAGACACAACATGAAGAAGTTGGTAGTTCTTTTGCTGGTCAGTCTGATGGCAACTTCTGCTTTCGCTGTCGTTGATCCCGATGATGACATGATTGGGATCTACTTCGACATGAACGCCGATGACAATTGCCTGATTATTGGAGCCAGCTTGCCGTTCATGGCCTACATCGTCACCACCAATCCGACCGCTCCCGCGATCAGCGCCTACGAATTGGGCTATCGCATCGTGGTTCCTACCGGAATGGAAGGTTTTCTTTTCCGGTTAGCCTCCACCATCGCCAATGGGGTCACCACCGGTCTCAACCTTGGTAACGAGACTGACGTTCTGGAAGGTACCTACATCGTCGGCTTGGCTGAAGGCCTCCCGGGTGATCCCGCGACGGTTCTGCACTCGTGGCAGTTCATGCTGTTGAGCCCGTTGGTAACGATGGAATTTTATCTCAGCAGTATCCCGGTGGATCCCTCGATCCCCGGGGACTACCCGGTACTCTTGAACGACGTTACCAAAGTTCTGTACCAGGCCGGTCAGTCGACCGGCGGGCCGGACACTCCCGTCGCCACCGTCAACTTCGAAAACTGTGTTGTTGGTGTCGAGAATGCCAGCTTTGGCAGCGTGAAGAGCTTGTTCCGGTAAAACGGTGTGAGTTGCAGCTTCGGCTGCTGGACGTAGGTCCAAGGATCCGGGTGGAAATTCCACCCGGATCCTTTTTGCGTCTGTTCCCGGCAATCTGGACACCGAGAACAGCCCAATTCCCCGCCTTCTGTTAACCCTTGACAGACCTGGAAATTGCCCGGATATTCAATCTTGTCCCTTCCTGGACCTGGCAAACACCTGTTTTTGCTCGTGCGGAGGGAGGGAACACCGGGTCATTTTATTCGGTCAATAAAATTCGCCTCGGACCGAAAAGAGTACTTGTCGGGCTGGATGAGACTCGGTATCTTTTAGCTGTTGTCGCTGAAAGCGTTTCCTGTTTCTGGCCCAAGTCGGGACCCGGCATGATGGATCGTCGCTCTGGCCGGTTTCGGATTTCGCAGGATCGCCAATTGTTCCAGGGCTGAAAAACGGATTTTCCAAGAAAGGGGAATCGAAAATGAAGAAGTTGTTTTTTGCTGTGTCGGCACTGGCCGCGCTTGCTCTGCTGGCTCCCAGCACGGGGTTTGCCCAACACATGTACACCAACCAGGTGGGTCTCTACCAGTTCGCCGACGGCACAGGCAATACCTATACCATGGACGTCGGCTCGGCCGTGGACGTGTTCCTGGTTTTGACCAGACCCGCGGACGAATTCGACGTACCCTATACCGCCATCACCGCTTTCGAAGTCCAGCTGAACTTCAACCCCGCGGGCAACATGTTCAAGCTGCTTGACGCGCTTCCCCCCAATAGCCTCAATATCGGTGACAACAGCCATATCGGCGATGGTTACCTGGAATACGCCGTGGGGATTGCCAGCCCGTGGGCGGTGGTAGACGAGTCGGTCGTGCTGATCTCGTTCCAATTCATGACCACCACCGTGGGCCTGATCGAAGTCACCCTGAGCCCTATTTCCCTTCCCAGTGCCCCGGATCAGATGGTGTTTTTGCCCGTCGATCCCCCGCTGATCCAAATGTTCCCGTCCGGTGGGTCCACTGACTCCGTCGTATGGGCCTTCAACGGCGAAGTCGTCGCTATCGAGGACGCGTCCTTCGGATCGGTCAAGGCTCTGTATCGGTAGGGAGCTTGCTTGAAAGGATATCCGGATTGATTCCGGTTCCGTGATTGTCGAAAGGGGCGGGTTGACCCGCCCCTTTCGTTTGTTTTTCCTCTTCCACGCCTGATTTCCGGGGGCAAGTCATTGACCCCGCTTTCATTCGGTCCTATAATGAAAGTATGCCCAACCGGGCCGTGCCTGCCCCTGATCGATCATTCAGCAACTTCTGTCCAGGAGACCGGAATGGATGGTTCTGTGTATCGTCTAACCCATTTGACCCGCAATTCCCATCCCCGGAGTTTGACCCCGCAAATTTGCCGGGGGATCCTTCTGGGACTTCTCGTTCTGGGTTTTCCTCTGGCCCCTGCCGTTGCTGCAGCCGCCGATGCAGCAGAAAACGGTGCGGCGTGGATCTCCGACATATCGAGCGGACCGGACGCGCTGCGTTTCTCGGTCAAGGGACTCGATCCCGTCTGGACGCCCCGCACCGTCGGGGACCCGCCTGTTACGCTTTATGAGGTGAGCATGGCGGGGTTCGTGTCTTCCGGTGAGCCGGGCCATCCCAGTCTGCCGCGTAATGGTGGATGGGTCGTCGTGCCTCCGGGAACGCGCCCGGAACTGAGGACCATCGAAGAGCGGTGGATGCCCGCGGGCGACCGTCCCCTGATGTTGTCAAGCGTGCCGGTCATCATCCAGGGCGCTGAATCCTGGGACAATTCCGCCTCCGAAATTTTGGTGCTTCCCGGCGAGGAACCTCCCACCGACGCTGTCATCCCGGCCACGGCTCTCGAGGCCCTGGCCCGCCGTGGGAGGGCCTCCGCCTCCACCGCGGTGACCCTTGGTAAGGTGGTCTGGTGGCGTGGGCGGCGCATCGTATCCTATCAGGTGGTTCCCATTCGCCACGACGGGGCCGGCGTGGCGGGACAAGTGCTCGCGGGCGGTACCTGGGAAATCCGTTTCGTGCCCGACGCCTCCGCCGGCCGGTCAATCACGGCTGCCCACGCCCGCAAGTCCTCGACCAGCAACGACGACAGGTTCGGCGGCATCTTCCTGAATGATGAGCTGTTGACTCGATTGCCCACCGAAGCGGCATGGCAGGGGGTTGATTTCTCATCTTTCCAGGATGCCGATGAATCCAGCCTGGACAAGGTGCGGGGCGGGAAGACCGGAACCCTGCTGGGACCCGAAACCCGGCTTGCGGTCTGGAAGACAGGACTCGTGCGCGTGACCTATGACCGACTGAATTCACGAGGGCTTCTGCCCGAGGGTGTGATCCGCGAGGATCAGATCCGGCTCTATCAACGCCGTTACAACCCGGCTCTCGACGACGGATCGGGGCAGGCTCCGTACGTGGTGGTCGAGGTGCCCATCCACATGGTCGGGGAAGGGGACAATTTCGATGGGGACGATTTCTTCGTCTTCTACGGCTTGCGTCTGCGGGACGACGGGTCCCATGTCGCGGACCTCGGGAACGGGCCGGAAACCATACCCGGCTGCGGCGACGCCTGGGAGATGAAAAACGCAGCCAACGTCTATTGGCTGGCCGCTAGCGAGGCCGAAGCGGGCCAGCCCTGGTCCCGGATGGCGAAAACCACCCTGCCCGCGGCCACGGGCACCCCTCTGTCCGGTTATCGCCATAGCGAACGCATCGAGGAACAGCCGGCTTTCCGGGAGAATCTGCCCAAAGTGTGGGTCGATCGCCTCTACCTCAACACCGTGCGCGCGTTGGATGTCCGTGCGGGCATCAATACACTGTGGGCCCCGGATCCGACCGGATCCGACGTGGAAATCAAGATCGGTGTCGTGGGCCTGAACAACTCGGGCAGGGCCCTGCGCTTCGACCTGATCACCGACTCGAGTTTGACCACGCACCTGGGAGATCATGTCCAGGCGAGCATCTATGAGGACACCCTTCACTATTCCGTGCCTCCGGCGGCCATCTTGGGCGATCATGCCGAAATCCGCATGTACAACCCGCGTGGAACCATTGTGTTGAGCTTCCTGAATTGGATCAAGATCTCCTACGACGCCCTGTATCAGGCGACCAACAATAGGATCTCCTTCAACTGCGGCGCCGGCCTCGGGCCGCAGCCGGTGGAAGTGACCGGTTTCAATTCCGCGAACATCGGTCTTATCGAGGTGACCGATCCGCGGCAGCCGGTGGTGGTGGAACTCGGCGGGGGCAATATCACGACGTCCGATGGCTTGACCTGGACCCTGTCGGTGATGCCGGACCAATCCGGGCCGACACGCTCCTTCGCCGCCGTGGGGAATTTTTCCACCGACGGCGTGGACGAATTCCCGTCTCACCTGTCGTCCGTGGCCGCGGACCCGACCAATCCCACCGACCTGGCGGGTCCGGCTCCCGATCTGATCGTGATCACCCATCCCACCTTCCGGGCCGCCCTGGACCGGTGGATCGAGCACCGCATAAGCCGGGCAGGCGGGAACCTCATTGTCCACGTGGTGGATGTGGAGGACCTGTTCGACTGGTACAGTGGTGGGTTGAAGGATCCCTGGGCCCTCAAACGCTTCGTGACCCATGCCATCACCCGCTGGAACAGCTGGGCCCTGACCATGGTGGGGGACGCGAACGAAAACGTCCTGGAAAAGGGGGTGCTTCCTTCGGCCCGCGCCTGGTCCAAGGACTGGGTGCCGACCCATTACCATGTGCAGACGGCGCTCAGTTACGCGCCTGAGCTGATGGCCTCGGACAAATGGTATGTTACCCTTGAATCGGGCATGAACTACCCCGAGGATAATTTCCCTGCCGATGTGTATGGTCCCTGGGCCATGTACTCCGGCCGGTTTCCCTGCAACTCGGTGGCCGAGCTCGACATCATGATCGACAAGGTCATGACCGTGGAAAACGTGGCGGCCGACCAGGCCTGGCGCCGCAAGGGCATCTTCTTCGCCGACGACCGGTGGTCAAACGGGTACGGGGACCAAGCCCTCAGTACCCTTGTCTACCAGTTTAACGAATACGTTTTCGCCATGAGCGAGCGGGATTCCCTTTCCCGGCTGTGGCGCAGCGGTTCGCCGGTAGTCCTGGACAGTGTTCTGGTGCTGTTGGAAGACACCTTGGATCCGGCCTTCCCCTATGATCCGCCGCCTCCGACGCCCGAGGCACGCAACATGAGGGATGTCCAGAGCTACACGGCCGCCGCCGCCACCCCGATCCTGCTGGCCAAACTCAGCGAAGGAGGCTTGGTGGCCCATTACCAGGGTCACGCCAATACCTACCTCCTGTCTTCGGAATACTGGCTTAAGGACAGGAACGACGGCTTGGGGCGCCGGGATGTGGACAAGATCGGCAACACCGACAAACCCTGGGTATTCATGGGGTTGGGTTGTCATATCGCCGACTGGGCCCAGAATACGGTGGAATCCAGCACCAGGGCGCATGAACGGTCAATCTCCGAGAAATTTCTTTTAAGGTCGCGGGCCGGCGCCTCGGCGACCTATGGCAGTTCGGGTTATGAATACATCGCCGAGAACAGGAAGTTCGGGGAGTACATCTTTCGGCGCTGGATGGTCAATCCCCCCGCCCAGCGTTCCGTGGGCGCCGGAGCCGAGTTTCGCAGTCGCTGGGCTCTGGGCGAGTTGATGTGGGCGGCCGAGGCCGATGTCTACGCGGTGACCCCGGGAAGCATCACCCAGGAAATGGTTTCCCAGTACGTCATCCTGGGCGATCCCCTGATGGGGCTGGACGCGGGCGAGGCGCAGGTCACCGCCACCCTGGTCGGTTCGCCGGACCAGGAGATTTCCGGCGAGGCCGAGATCTTCGCCACCGATGAGACCAACGTGCGCACGGTGACCGTGACCGCCAAGGATGAAGCCGGTATCGACCGCATCCAGGTCAAGGGCTCCGACGGAGTGGACCTGACCGGGAATATCGTCACCGAAACCCTGCCGCCCGGGGCGACGGGGCACCAAGTGGTGCACTACAGCCTGCAGGTACCGGTGCGGCCCTTCGATCACGACCTGACGGTCAAGGTCTGGGATACCGGCGGACCCCTGGAAACCGACCGGCATTACGAACTCGTTCTGAAGATGCCCCAGACCGCGGTGTTTTCGATCGGCGGCAGCGCCATCGACCCCGCGACTTTCGTGTTTCCCGCCGACACGCCGCTCCGCTTCAATTCCCAGGTCACCAGCGCGGCCTGGTTGCTGGGGTACGACCCTGACGCCGACTTCGCCCTGGACAGTGAGACGCTCACCCTGACGGACGTGGCGTTCCTGCTGGACAAGAATCAGCATCTGACGGTGAATTTCACGGCCACGTCGCCGACGCAGAACGCGGACGATGAGCACATGGTCGTGCTGACGATCGACGGCTATCCGACCGATCTGGTGCTTCAAGAGGGCACCGGGGACGCCATCGATCAGGCCTTCGGCGTGGTCTACAATTTTCCGAACCCCATGCGTGAGGTCACCCGGTTCGTTTTCGGGACGCGCGGACTGGCTTCCGGTTCCGGCACTATCCGGGTCTTTTCGGTCGCCGGCCGTCCCGTTGCCCGCATCCCCTTCCGGTTCATCGGCGGCGAGTCGGGAATCGTGGAATGGGACGGGCGGGACAATGTCGGGGATGAGATGGGCAACGGAACCTATCTGTACCGGGTGGAGATCGACACCAGCGAGGGTGTCGTGGCCAGTGACATGCAGCGGCTGGTGATGATGCGTTGACTTTGCCCTTTGCCGGTGGCAGGCTGGCTTTCAGCCTGGAAGGGGTGGAATGAGACGGATCTCGACCCTGCATGATGTATTCGCCCGGGACGGCCTTGTCCTGTGGCGTGTTGCCTTGATGAGCCTGGTCCTGACCAGCCTGGCCCTGACGGGCTTTGGGCTGGGCGGGTGCGCCGGGCCCAAGCGCACCCAGCCCGTTGAAACTGAACCTTTGCCGGACCTGGCGCCGGCGGCAGGGACACCAACCCTGCTGGGGGTCGGTCTTCTCGAAAAGGAAAACTCCCTGGAATTATCCGCCAACGGCGCGTCGTTGATCCTGGACGGCGCCAGCGGGCGTCGTCTGGCTCGTCTGGATGGGCCGGGCAAGGTGGTCTGTACGCGGGACGGTGGCCAGGTCGCCTGGCGGGCGGGTGGTTTGCGGGGCACCTCCGAAACGGTGATCCTCCAGCCCCTGGATCCCGGGCACCGGGTGATCCACGGTGAATCCGAGTACCGGGGGGAATTCCTGGTGCGGCCGACCCCCGGCGGCAGGGGACTCACTCTGGTCAACAACCTGGACCTGGAGTCTTATCTTCGGGGTGTGGTGCCCTGGGAAATCGGCCGCCATGATCGCAATCGGCTGGCCGCCCTGGAGGCCCAGGCCGTGGCCGCCCGCACCTACACCATTTCACACCTCGGCACCCGGAAGAGTCGCGGCTTCGACGTGTACGCCAGCGTCCAGGACCAGGTCTACAAGGGAGCCGCCGACGAGGATCCCCTCTGTAATTTCGCGGTTGAAAATACCGCTGGGCTGGTATTGCGTTTCGAAGACCAGGAGATTGACGCCTACTACAGCGCCTGCTGCGGAGGCGTGTCCAGCAACATCGAAGAAGTCTGGGCGCGTGGGCCCAAGCCTTATCTGATCAGCAAGCCGGACGGTCCCGGTAAGGATGAGGAGGCCTACTGCTCCACCTCCCGTCACTTCCACTGGCGGGAAGTCTGGACAGCGCAACGGCTGGAAGAGATCATGCGGAAGAGCCTTCCTGAATACGTGAAGTACATGACCCAGCCGGGCAGGATCGACTGGGCGGGTCCGGTGTTTTCGCCCCGGGACGGATCGGCTTCCGCCGACAGGCCCGGCGGGTTGAGAAATCTGGAAATCCTGGCCAGGACAACCAGCGGTCGGGTGGCTCGACTCGCGGTCACCACCGATGCGGGTGTCTACCACGTGAGGGGGGACCGGGTGCGCTGGGTTCTCAAGCCGGCGGATGGAAACCCTTTCATCCTGCGCAGCGCGATGTTCGAAGTGGAACTGGTCAGGGACGGCGACCGTCTGGTGGAGGTGGCGACCCGGGGCCGGGGATACGGCCACGGAATCGGGTTGTGCCAGACCGGAGCCCTGGTCATGGCGGAACAGGGCAAGAACGTGCGGGAAATCCTGGCCCATTATTATCCCGGAGCCGTCTTGGACGAGGTGGGTCCGTGAGCGGGGACCTCGCCGCGCGGCTCGTGGTGGGGCTGGAAGGGTCCTGGCCAACGGCCTTCGAGTCCGCTTGGCTGGCCGAATGGCAACCGTCCGGTGTCATTCTTTTTTCTCGTAACGTAAAAAACTACAACACGTTGCAAGATCTTTGCGATATTCTCCGTAAGTTGGTTCCCGGTCTGGAAATCATGACCGACCACGAGGGTGGTCCGGTTTCCCCAATGGCCGGGGCCCTGGGCAGACCGCCCAGCGCGAGGAGCCTGGGGGTCCTGGATGACGTGGGATTGACGGCCCGGGTCTTCGCACAAACCGGCGCCCGTCTTCTCGGGGTCGGGATCGATCGTGTCCTGGCGCCGGTGGCCGATGTCCTGACGGAACCACGCAACCCGGTGATCGGCGCCCGTTCCTTCGGCTCGGATCCCTCGCTGGTGACCCGGCATACCGTCGCCGCGGTCACCGGGCTGCTCGAAGCGGGCGTAAAGGTCTGCCTCAAACACTGGCCGGGCCACGGGGGCAGCAGCGGCGACAGCCACCTCGGGGAAACCGCGGTTCACCGGGGCGGACTCCCTGCTCCTTTCGAAAGCGGGCTGACCGCGGGCGCCGGCGCGGTGATGGTCGGGCATCTGCTCGTTGATCACCGCGAGAATGAAACCGATGTTCTTCCGGCCACTCTTGACCGGAAATTCATTTCGAATTCAAAACGGCAACTCGGGCCCGGACATGTTGAACACCTGCTCTTCTTCGCCGACGACATCACCATGGGCGCCCTGGGACCGGCCATGCAGCGCCTTGGTGTTTCGGTGCCCGATAACCAGGAGACGGGTCTGTTCGATCCCGGATCGCTTCCGTTGGCCTGGTTCGAACATCTGGCCGCCGCCGGTTGCGACCGGCTGCTGATCAGGGGCATTCCCTGGGCTGCGTTTCCCCTGACAGGGGGGCCGGGCAGTCCGGAAGCCGGAGTGGCTGCCGAAACGCAGGCTGGTTGCGAGTTCCCCGCGGGGCCCTATGCGGAAACAAGGCAGCGGTCATGGGCTCCTGTCGGAAGGGTTTTTCCGGACCCGGACGCCGATCTATTGTGGTTGGATTTTTCGCGTTCGGATCGTTGGGGAGCCGCCGCGGGCCAGGATGCCGGGAATCGTGGTGACGGCCCGCTGGAAATGATCCACGTCCGCCTTTCCCGGATGTTTCATTCGGTAAATATGGCGCCCGTCCCGAATCCGTCGCTACGGCCCGGGAATCGTCTGTTGGTGTCGTCCCACCGGCCCTTGCCGGAAATGCAGGACCTTTTGGACGGCCTGGCGTCCCGTGGCGTCTGTTTGGTTCTGGGCCATCCCTCACTCAAAACCGACCTGGAAGGCCTGCTGGGGATGGGCTGGAAGGTTGTGGCTCTGTACGATATCGCCCCGGAAGACCTGATTGCCGGCCCACCGGGGCCGGAACATTAATTTGACATGGCTCAGAGCTGCCGCTATATTCCGGTCTCTTTCGATTCTAGGCGGGGGCGTAGTTCAGTTTGGTTAGAACGCCGGCCTGTCAAGCCGGAGGTCGCGAGTTCAAGTCTCGTCGCTCCCGCCATCTCTCAACCGCGGCTGAAGTCGCGGTTTTTTTTTGTCCGTGTATCCCGCTGTCGTTCATCACCTCCACACAAGGAGCCAGCCATGAACCCATTCGGATTGTCCGCCAACAAGCTGATCGTGGTGATCTGGACCACGGCGCTCATGCTGGTCGCGATGGCCGGTTGCAACCAGGAAAAGGAAGAAACCGTGAGCGAACATCATTCCGTCGAGTCTTCCGCCGGACCCTGCGGCTGGACCGCGCGGGGCGATCTGCCGGTGGTCGCGGATCTCGACGACAGACTCGCCGGCTATGTGCCGACGGAACTCTCCCCGGATCTGGGGCACCTGGACACCACCCAAATGAAAGTGCTGGAAAAACTGGTGGCCGCCAGCAAGTTGATGAACGAGATCTTTCTTGTCCAGGCCACGCCTTGCCGGGACGAGCTCGCCGCCCGGATCGCGGAACTACCCGTTGATCGTCAGACCGGTGTCGAGAGATATTTCCGGATCAATTGCGGTCCCTGGGACCGGCGCTTCCACTTCGAACCCTTCTTCGGCACCTGGCCTTATCCGGAAGGGGCGAACTACTATCCCCTCGACCTGACTGCGGAGGAAAAGACCTTCATCGCGGACGACGCCAACGGTATGGACGGCTTGTTCACCATGGTGCGCCGAGACGAGGCGGGCTCCCTGCGGGCCGAGCCCTACTCGGAGTTCTTCGCCGCCCCTCTGGAGAAGGCCGCCGCCTTGCTGGAGGAAGCTGCCGCCCTGACGGAAAACGCCAGCCTGAAGGCCTTCTTGGAGACCAGGGCCGCCGCCTTCCTGTCGGACGACTACTACGAATCGGACATGTTGTGGATGGACCTGGACAGCACCGTCGAGATTACCATCGGGCCCTACGAGACCTACGAGGACGGACTGTTCGGGTACAAGGCGGCTTTCGAAGCCTTCGTGACGATCACCGACCCCGCGGAGAGCAGCCGCCTGGCCAGGTTCAAGGACGAACTGCCGTGGCTGGAATCCCAGTTGCCCATTCCCGATGAGCACAAGAACATGAACCGGGGTTCCGAATCGCCCATCCGGGTGGTCGACGAGGTCTACTCGGCCGGCGACACCCGGGCGGGCATCCAGACCATCGCCTTCAACCTGCCCAACGACGAAAGGGTGCGGGAGGCCAAGGGCAGCAAGAAGGTCCTGCTGCGCAATGTGATGATGGCCAAGTTCGACCGGATCCTCGTGCCGATCGCACAGAAGTTGGTGGCCGAGGATCAACTGGGGGACCTGACCGCGGAGTCTTTCTTTCTGCACACACTATGGCACGAAATGAGCCACGGTCTGGGGCCCGGCAAGATCACCGTCGACGGCCGGGACACCGAGGTGCGTCTGGAACTCAAGGAGACCTATTCCACCATCGAGGAGGCCAAGGCCGATGCGATGGGCGAGTGGGACATCTTCGTGCTGGCCCGGGCGGGCAAGGGCAATTTCCCCGACACCATCTTCCGGGAGCAGGCGGCCACCTATCTGGCTGGTCTGTTCCGGTCGGTCCGGTTCGGCATCGGGGAGGCTCACGGCCAAGCCAACGCCATCCAGTTCAATTACCTGATGGAGAAGAAAGCCATCGCCGTCAATGAGGCGACGGGCCGTTTTTCGATCGATGTCGCGGTCTTCGAGAAGGCCATCGCGGACCTGGTGTCGGAAATCTGCATGATTCAGGCTGCCGGCGACTACGAAGCCTCGGTGAAGTTCATAAAGCAGTACGGTGGCCTGGCGCCGTCCCTGGCCAAGGCCCTGGAAAAACTGGCGGGTATTCCGGTGGATGTCGAACCGGTTTTTCCCCGTTACGAAGGCTGAGGGGAAAAGGACAGGAAAGCCGGTGGGCGTGGGGCGGGATCATTCAGATCCCGCCCATTTCTCAACAGCCGCTAGTCGGGGAAAATCCTGGTCAGCATGGCGTGGAGTTTGGTGAAGATGTCCGGATCCAGGGGCGGAACAGTCTGGAAGAGTTCGTGGCCGAGATCACCCGGCACGGGGATCGGAAACGGATTCGCTGCGGCGGCTTCCTGATAGGCGGCCAGGAAAGCGGGAACCGAACGACTCACCTGCCGGAGACGGTCCTCGCCCAGGCGGGCGGCGATCACCGAGGACATCCCGTAGCCGGTCGCACTGAAGGCTTCACTTCTCGCCAGACGCTTGGCGAAAGCCGTGCCCTCCTCGGCCATCCTGGCCTCATCATCCAGCATGGAACCCAGCTTGCGATTCATAAGACCGATGGCATCCTGGGTCGTCAGGAAGAACTCTTCCGGGATGCTCCCGGTCTTGCCGAGGGTGATATGCCCGCGATCGAATTCGAGGGTGGCGGCCTGTTCGATCCAGCAGGCGACACCCACGTTCATCAACAACCGGAACGAATGGGCGACCGCTTCGTCGCCTTCCACCATGATGGGATTGGGCCCCGGTAGGGACTGATATCTGCTGTAGAGGAGAGCAGCCATCTGGCGGATGAGTTGATCGACCCTGCTGGCGCCCACCAATCCGGTGTCGACCAGGAGGGAACCTTCGAAGATCCGGATTTCGGCCTTTGCCGGCAGGAAGTGGATGGTCAAGGTCTGGGGCAACAGGCCGGGTTCGATCCAGAAGCGCGCTATTTCAGAGACGTCGCATTTCCGGGGGCCGGTCAGTTCGGCCAACCGTCGGTCGATGCGGTCCCGATGGTTCAGGCTGTAATGGTAACTGCGAGTGAAGATGGTGCGGTTGGCGCTCCTCTTCTGGCGTTCCTTGCGGTCCAACTCTTCCCAGAAGGTCCCTTCCAACCAATTGCCCACGAGAAGGGCGGGGAAACCACCAGGCTCCATGCTGTGGCGCCAGAGAGTAACCGTCGGCAGGTTGCCGAAGGCAATCAACTCCTCCTTGGTCACGTCCGCCCCTGCGGCGATCCGGTCCGCCACCTCCTTGAAGGCCGTCCAGGCACTGGTGTCAGTGGTCAGGGCACAATCGGCAACCGGGTCCGCCGCTTGCGATGACGGCTTTCCTTCCGTGGCCGCATCCCGCGAGCAGGCGCTGACGGTCAGGGTCAGAAGGAACAGTATGCCCCAGCGGAACAGGGCCGAACCAGCGGTGGCCGCATTGTGGCGGGCGGCGTCATGGGTTATGATTCGCAATTGGGTGACTCTCCTTGGAATCCATCGTTTCAGGGATCGGCAACGAACCCGGTCGGGATAGCATCATGCTTCTGATCAACGAAATATACGTCGCCATCTGCGGGGAGTCACGTTTCATCGGGCGGTCCTGCACTCTGGTGCGATTGACGGGATGCCATGTCCGCTGCGTCTGGTGCGATTCAGAACATTCCTTCACCGGCGGCCGCTCCCTGGGTGTACGCGAGATCCTCGCCGAGGTCCAGGGCCACGGATTTCCCACGGTCCTGGTGACGGGAGGCGAACCGCTGCTGCAGGCGGAGGTCGTGGATCTCCTGACGGCCCTACTGGCCGACGGTCGCACGGTCCTGCTGGAAACCAGCGGTGTCCTCGGGCATGATAAACTCGTTCCTCTCGGACAGGTTCCCGCGGGCGTGCACCGGATCGTCGACCTCAAGGCGCCCGGGAGTGGTATCCCCGCCGAGCTCATCGACTGGGAGGGGATCGCCGGCCTGGGTTCCGGCGACGAGGTCAAGATCGTTTGTGTGGACAGGAACGATTACGAATGGGGCCGGGAAATCGTCCGGGCCGGAGACCGGATTCCGCCCGAGGCCGAGATCACCTTTTCACCCGTCCAGGGAAGATTGCGTCCTTCCGACCTGGCTGAATGGATCCTGGCCGATGGTCTCGATGTCTACTTTCAGATCCAGCTGCACCGGGTCGTTTGGCCCGAAGTCGACCGGGGGGTTTGAGTTGGCCGATCCGTTGAACAGGTCAAAAAGGGAGAGGCCAACCCTGCCCCTGGCGGTGGTCCTGGTCAGCGGCGGCCTTGATTCGGCGGTGTGCCTGGCCGAGGCGGCGCGGGAATTCGAGGTTGCCCTGTTGCACACCAACTACGGTCAGCGCACCGAAGCCCGGGAGCTCAGGGCCTTCCAGGAGTTGGCGGACCATTTCGGAATCACCCGACTGCTGGTGGCGGACATCTCCTTTCTGAAGGACATCGGGGGATCTTCCCTGGTGGACGAGGACCTGCAGGTGGAGACGGGCCTGCCGGCCGAAGATGGACCAACTCCCTCGACCTATGTTCCTTTCCGGAACGCCCATATCCTGTGCGTGGGGGTTTCCTGGGCCGAGGTCATTGGCGCCGAGGCGTTGTTCATCGGGGCGGTGGAGGAGGACAGCAGCGGTTACCCGGACTGCCGGGAGGAATTCTACCGTCTGTTCGGGGCCGCCGTCGACGCGGGAACCAGGTCCGACACGAACATCGCCATCCGCACCCCGTTGATCGGTCTGGACAAGGAGGCCATCGTCCGCCGGGGGATCGAGCTGGATGTACCCCTGAATCTGACCTGGTCCTGTTACATCGACTCCGACGAGGCCTGCGGCGAGTGCGAGAGCTGCCGACTGCGGCTGCGCGGTTTCGCCCGGGCCGGACTCGAGGACCCTATTCCGTATCGCCGTTCTTAGCGAACCTGGAAAAATCATAGTCCTGGTAGGCGTTGCAGCGGCTGCACAGATTCAGCAGGTCGCGCCGTCCGTCATCCAGGGCGGCCCGCATGCACCGCGCGGCGTAACTCTCCCATATCTCACCCACGGACTGCTCGTTGACGTTGCCGACGACCGCCCGCTCATGGACGTCCCAGCAGCAGATCGTCGCGTTGCCGTTGGTGTAGAAGAACATCTCGTCCAGGATTTTGAGACAGGGCTTGAGCACCACGTCCTCGCGCTTCTGCCCGGTCCAGGGCCACTGGTACATGGTGGTGATCAGGACCTCGCTGCAGCGGGGACCCCAGAAATCCCGGTAGGCTTCCACTTCGTGCTTGTTTTCGGGAACCTCGATCATGCGCAGTTCGGTGAACACCTTGTCTCGGTAGCCGCCCTTGTCCCACAGTTCGAGGAAGCGCCGGGTTCGTTCCATCACCTTTGTGAAATCGATGCCGATGCGCGAGGGCTCATAGGTTTCGCGACTCAATCCGTCGATGGAAAAGCGCATGATGTCCACGCCGGCTTCCAGCAGGTCGATGGACAGCTTCTCGGTCATCAGTTCGCCGTTGGTGTTGAATTCCACCCGGGCGGTGGGGTCATTGTCCTTGATGTAACGCACGATCTCGGGCATGCGGTTGTCGACGAAAGGTTCGTTGGTCAGGAACGGCCGATAGATGAGGCCCCAGCCGCGGGTGTCGTCGACGATCTTCCGCCAGGTCTCCGCCGGCATGCGCGCGGGATCCCGCACGATCTCGTTCTGGGGACAGAAGGGGCACTTGGCGTTGCATTTGGTCACGGTTTCCATCTGGATGAACTTGGGCTTCGCGGCGTAGGGCATGCGCCATCGCGCTTCCGCATCCTTGAGGGGGAGCTTGCCTGAGGTGAGAATCTGGTCGGCCTGTTCCGGTCGCATCAATTTCCTCCCGTTGGACGATTCGTCAGAGATAGGGTTCGATCATGGCCATGCTGCGGGCGGTGGCCCCCCGCTGGTCCAGGACGACCTGCCGGGCGGTTTCACCCAGGGTCTCCAGACGGGCCGGTTCCTTCAGCAGGCCGCCGGCGACGGCAAGGGCGTCGTCGGGCTTTTCCAGGATGAAGCCCGCGCCACGCCGGACCAGCAACCCTGCTTCCTCGGCGTTGTGGATCACGGGACCGAACATGACCGGCATACTGGCCACGGCGGGTTCCATGGTGTTGTGGACCCCGGTGGTGAAACTGCCGCCGACGTACGTAAGATGGCCCGCCCGGTAGATCTCCGCCAGCACTCCGATGGAATCGGTGAGGATGACCCGGGTGGGGTCCTCGCCGCCGCGGGGATCGGCCATGAGCACGGAGAGGCGGCGATGAGGGATTTCCCGGCGGCTCAAGGCGCCTTCCAGGGACTCCAGACGGTCCGCCGTGGGTTCGTGGGGCGTCAAGATGACCCGCAGATCGGGAAACGACCCCAGCAACCTGCCAAGCACCGGCAGCCACAACTTCTCATCCGCAGGCCAGGTGCTGCCCATGATCAGCAGGCGACCGCCCAGTTCCCGCAGGCGCGAGGCGGTGTCCCCGACCTTGGCCGCTTCGTAGCGGAGGATTACCTGCTCCACGCGGGTGTCCCCCGTGACCGAAACGGGGCACCTTACGCCCAAATTGTCGATGAAGCGCCCGCGGTCTTCGGGTGTGCAGACCCCGAGGTGCGCGAAGCGGTTGAAGACGTCCCGGAACAGGGACCTGCCCAGGGGTTTGAGCCGGGCGCTGTGGGGCTGGAGGGAGCCGGCGATCAGGACCACCGGAATGTTCCGATCAGCCGCGGCCACGACCTGGTTGGGCCAGCAGTCGAACTTCACGAACACGAGCAGGCGGGGCCGCCAGAGATCCATCAAGCGGGCCATATCGGCAGGATGATCAAAAGGCAGATAATCATGCAGATCGGCGCAGGGACGGCCCTTGGCGTATTCGAAACCCGAGGGGGAGAAGTGGGTCACGGCGACCGGGGGCGGGTTGGGCCGCTTTTTCAGGGCGTCGATGATCGGCCGGGCCTGTTCGTACTCGCCCACGGAGGTGACGTGGATCCAGATCCCGCCCCGCACCAGGGCGGCGCCCTCGGTCAGCCGGTCCATCAATCCCCGCCTACCGGCGATGCCCTCGGCCAGTTTTGGTGACAGAGGCCCGGCCAGCCTGGTCGCCGCGCACAGGGCGGGGCTCAGTCCGCGGTAGAGACCAAGCAGAAAGCCGGTCCTGGTCCCCTGCGCGGAATGCTCGGATTCCCGCTGAATCATCGATCCTCCTCCATGGAGTTCAATACAGCGTAGGCCTCGGCCGGCGGTATGTCCCGAAGGCAGGCCAAATCTCCCCGGTGGCAGGGCCGCTTGCCGTTGCGCGAGCAGGGCCGGCAATCCAGGGGCCGTTCCAGAACCCTGCTGCCGGCCAGCACCGGGTAGTAGCCGAATTCCCGGACGGTCGGCCCGAATATGGCCAGGACGGGCGTGCCGACGGCTTCGGCCACGTGCAGCAGACCGCTGTCGTTGGTCACCAGTTGGCGACACTCGGACAGCAGGGTCGCCACCTCGGCCAGGGAGCGGTCTCGGATGATTTCCGTCTGTCCGCTGTCCCTTACGGCCCTTGCCAGGGAACCGCCGTCGAACCAGTTCTCCTCGCGAGGGCCCAGGAAGATCCGGACGGGACCGGGGTGGTCCCGCAGACGCATGCGCAGCAAGGCGACAAAATGCTCTTCGGGCCACCGCTTGGTGTCCCACTGGGCGCCGGGGGCGAAGCCCAGGATGTCCGGCGCGGATTGATCGGTCCGGTTTGCCGTCAGGGAGGCCAGTGGGGGGAGGGTTTCGCCGCGGTTTTCCCGACCGGCCGCCAAGCCGGCGGTCAGTTCCTCGAAACGGTCGTGCATGGTGCGGTCCAGCCTGTTCCCACGGTGTCCGAACTCCATGAAGGTCAGTCGGGCGGCGGTGTCCTTGGCCAACCGCCGCTCCGGCCGGCGCCGCATCATGCCAAAAAGCAGATGGCCCCGCAAGACGTTGTGGGCGTCGATGACCAGATCCCAGGACCTGCCACGCAATTCCCCGGCCAGTCGGACCACATCACCGGCGCCGGAGCCTGGCAAGGGAACCACCCTGTGGATTCCGCGCACGTGCTCCATCAGAGGGGCGAAGGCTGATTTGGTCACCAGGGTCACCCGGCGGTTCTCACCGCCCAGGCGATCGGCCAGCCGGGCCAGGGCCCAGCCCAGCAGGCACAGGTCACCAAGCGAACCGAAACGGACAACCAGGATGTCGCGTGGGTCGGCTGGTGTGGTATGCGGTGGGTTGATAAGCATGGGACCTTTCGGTTGGAATCCCGGGACGGCTGCATCCGCCAGATATTCCCCCAAAAACGTGGCCGGGAAAATGTTTTTCCTACCGCCGATGCCTCAACAGTCGAAAAAAACAGGATTTGTTCGCCTCCAAAGCGCCGAGGTTGTCACCGATTGCCGCCGATGGCCTTGCCCACGGGACGGTAAAAAGGTAACATCGAAACGATAACCGGCCCCATGAGGTGGGCCCGACAGGATCACCCCGACGTGGAGACCCTATTCTTGGATCTGCTGCTGCTCCTCGTTCTCTTGGGATTGTCCGCCGCATTCTCCGGGTCGGAAACCGCTTTCTTTTCCCTGGGACCGGTGGAACTCGCCCGCATGGAAAAGGAAGGCACCCGGGCCGGCCGGCGGGTGATCTCCCTCATGGCCCGCGCCCATGACCTGCTCTCCGCTCTTTTGATCGGGAACCTGCTGGTGAATACCGCCGCCAGCGTGGTGGCCACCAGCCTGTGCCTGCATTGGTTCGGACCGGGGGGACTCGTGGTGGCGGTGCCGGCCACGACCCTGGCCCTGCTTCTGCTGGGGGAGATCACCCCCAAGATGCTCGCCCTGCGTTTCCGGCAGAAGATGTCCATGCTGGCCCAGGCACCCCTGGGGATCTGGTTGGCGGCGACAGGTCCCGTGTTGAGGATCATCGGCGGTCTGGTGAAACTCCTGATCGACAGGCTGCCTTTCGAACGCACCGGCTCCCTGCACCTGACGACCGCCGAACTCCAGACCGCCTGCGACCTGGCCGTGGAGGACGGTACCCTGACCGAAACCGAAGGCCGGTCCCTGGCCCGGCTCCTCCAGCTGGAGGATCTCGAGGTGTCCCACATCATGACGCCCCGGACCTCGGTGGTGGCCATGCGGAAGGACATGTCCCTGCGGCATGTGTTGGCCGCTGCCCGACGCGCCGGTTTCAATCGCTACCCGGTCCTGGACGCCGACGGCGGCCGTCCGGTGGGCCTGTTCCATCTGAAGGATCTTCTGGCCCGGACTCCGGTGCCGGTCCGGCCGCTGCAGGAGGGGCTGCGCGAACTCCTGTTCGTACCCGAAAGCAAGGACGTGGCCGCCCTGTTGACCGATATGCGCGACGGACGGACCCATTTGGCGGCCGTGGTGGATGAACACGGCGACTTCACCGGAATCGTGACCCTGGCCGATTGTCTGCAGGCTCTCATGGGCCCGGTTGCGGATATCATGGACCGGACCCAGGAGATGGTCCCGCTGGGAGACGGCCGCTGGATCGTCAGTGGGCGGGCCGACCTGCGGGAATTGGAAGAGAACTGCGGGATCAGCCTGCCGCCCAGCCGGGATTACGTGACCGTGGCGGGCTTCCTGATGACCCGACTGGGCCGGGTCCTCGAGCCGGGCGACAAGGTGACCCTGCCGACGGCGCGGTTGTCCGTTCTGGAGATGACCGGTCATACGGTGGACCGCATCCAGGTGACCCTGTTGGCTGATCAACGGGTTTCCGCCACCCTGCGAGGTGGGTCGTGAATCTGATCACCGAAGGCCTGGCCGGTCTGGGACCCGCGAGCATCATCGGTCTGGGGGCCTTCAGCCTTCTCATGTCCGGCTTCTTCTCCGGCAGCGAAACCGGCTACATGAGCGTCAGCCGGGTCCGGTTGCGCAATCTCCCGAACGCGGACAGCCCTCTTGTCCGCCGGTTGCGACGCCAGGTGCGCAGGATCGAGGATCCCATCCTGACCTGCCTGATCGGGACCAATCTGTTCAATGTCTTCTTCACCGCCCTGGTCACCACGGTTTTCGCCGAGCGGTTCGGAGCTCGGGGCGAATGGATGGCCTTGGTCTTGGTATCGATCCTGGTGATAATGTTCGGCGAGATCCTGCCCAAGGTTCTGTACCGGGAATTCCCCGAACGGATGATGCTCGCCTCGGGGCCGGCCATTTCCGTGGCCATGGGACTGTTGTCGCCGATCCGGTGGTTGCTGCGGGGCTACACCGCACTTTGGCGCAGCTTTCTGCCCGCGACCGGGCTCGACCACGCGGCTCTGGACCGGAGGAGCCTGGCCGCCCTGCTGCTGACCAACACGGTGCCCAGCGACAATGATCAGCGTTTCGCCCAAGCCATGGACCGGTTTCTCGAGCTCGCGGGACATCCCCTTTCCGGAAGCATGCGGCCGCTGGACAGCCTGGTGACCGTGGGGCCCGATGTCACGGTCGGGGAATGTCTGGCCACCGCTTCGCAGTCGGGTTTCAGCCGGCTGCCCGTCACTCGTGAGGACGGGCGGGATCTGCAAGGGTACGTGCTGGTGCGCGATCTTTTGTTTTTGTCCCGGGAGGAACATGACCGCATCCTGCCGCGCAAATTCATCCGGTCGTTTTTACTGGTGGACGAACGCATGTCCCCGTATGAACTTTTCGAGGAATTGCGGAGCCAGAGCCGGCAACTCGCCGTGATCGTTGACGGAGGCGGGAACCCGCTGGGGATGATCACACTTGAAGACCTGATCGAAACCGTCATCGGCTCGATCCAGGACGAGTTCGATCCGCCGGCGGACCGGGAAGGAACTTCCGGGCAGATTCATATTCACGGGAGGATTGACCATGGGTAGCAACGAGATGAGCAAGCACGATCATGTCCTGGCGGGGCTGGTCTTCAGTCTCCAGGCGGCCGCCATGCAGCAACTGGGCAAGATCCAGAACCCCCTGACCGGGGAAATCGAAAAGGATCTGGACCAGGCCAAGGGCACCATCGACGTCCTGGACATGCTCAAGGTCAAGTGCCGCACGGACACGCCCGAGGAATTGCTGCGGATGATCGACGGTGCGGTGATGGATCTTCAACTCAACTACATGGATGAGGTGAAGAAGTCGGCCGCCCAGGAAATGGACGCCGCCGCCGGGAACGAAGCCGCGGATGACGTTCAGGAAGATGATGCCGGGGATGAGGACAACGGTTGAGATCCCTGCTCCTGGCATGGCTGACCCTTTGTTTCGCGGGTGCGGCGATAGCCCAGTCCGGTGTTCCGTTCCAGGCTTCCAACGACCCGGTGGGAGTTCTTCCCTCCAACCATCAGGATTCGGTCCGCCTGACCCGGGTGTCCTCGGCGGTCATGCCCGCGGACGGCCTGTGGAGTGTGGGCCTGGGGTGGCGGACCTACAGCACCGTCTATTTTCTGGATGAATTTCTGCACCGGGTGAACCAGAAAGACGTCTTCCTGCAGACCGAACTGGCCCTGTGGCCCTGGTTGAATGTGTGGGGAGAGGTGCCTTGGCGGACATGGTCCGAGGGTGCCTCCTTCATCCCTGAAACCGGCTCGGGCCTGGGTGACGGCAGCTGGCAGGTCACCGTCGGGCATCCGCTCAAGCGCGGTTTCCTGCATGCCGCCCTGATCGGCGGGGGTAATATACCCGTAGGCGACGAGGGGCAGGGCCTGGCCGAAGGAGTGTTCTCACCGCGCGTCGGCGGAGCTCTGACCTTCCGCTTCTGGACCGACGACCAGGTTCCCGAAATGCGTCTGCACCTGAATGCCTGGTACCGGTGGAACAAGGCCGAGGACACCGGCTACGGCATGGGGCAGGAAGGCTTTCAGCCCTGGCCGCCCCGTTACCAGTCCGCCGGAGTCGCCGGGGGAACCAGCCGTAACGACGCTCTGACCTACGCCGCCGCGATGGAATTCCGCAAGGGCACGACCAGTCTCTGGCTCGAGTACAGCCAGGAAAAATTCCAGGACAACGCCACGGTTTCCTCGGGGGAGCATCTGCGTCTGCTCGGGGCCGGGCTGCGCTGGGGCGTGGTCGAGGGGTGGGCCCTGCACGGCAACTACCTGGTCAGCCTGGCCAACGACGACGAGACCACGGACTGGTTTCCCGCCTACCCCGATTGGCTGATGAGCGTGGCGGGATCGCGGCAGTTCTCGATCGGAGGAAGGGACCGGGACGGGGACGGGATCGTGGACAGGAAGGACGGATGCCCCGAGGTACCCGAGGATCACGACGGGTGGTGGGATGATGACGGTTGTCCGGAATACGACAACGACATGGACGGCGTTCCGGATTGGCGCGACGGCGCTCCCGACGAACCCGAGGACTATGACGGCTTCCTTGATGAGGACGGGATTCCCGATCGGGACAACGATCAGGACGGAATTCCCGATCGCCGGGACCTCTGTCCCGACGAACCGGAGGATTACGACGGGCACAACGATGACGACGGCTGTCCGGACGACTTCCGCGACGCCGACGGCGACGGCGTGGAAGACGACAGCGACGCCTGTCCCGATCAACCGGAGGATATCGACGGATTCGAAGACGCCGACGGCTGCCCCGATGTGGACAACGATCTCGATGGCATCCCCGACGTCGAGGATGAGTGTCCCGATGACCCCGAGGATTACGATGGGGAGGAGGATGCGGACGGCTGTCCTGATTGATCTCCGGATTGGCGCGTCCCAGCCCTGACCCTCGTCCGCCGGGATGGACCAACCTGGGAATCGATCAGGATAGCCGCCTCTTCGCCTTTTGCCAGGACTCCTCGAGAGCCTCGATACCCGCCTTCTTCATGTCGACATTCCGGGCTTTGAAATCCTCTTCGACCAGGTGGAAACGGTCGCGGAAGCGTTGGTTGGCCTGCCGCAGCGCCATGTCCGGCTGGACCTTGTGCCAGCGGGCCAGGTTGACGATCGCGAGGAGAAGATCGCCCAGTTCATGCTGGATGGCTGGAGTGTTCCCCCCTGCGACGGCCTCCTCGAATTCGCCCAGTTCCTCGCGAAGTTTGGCCCAGACTCCCTCGATGTCCGGCCAATCGAATCCGCAGTCCGCCGCGTTGTGCTGGTAGGTGTAGGCCTGATGAAGGGGCGCCGTGGAGGCGGGCATGTCCTTGAGGGCCGACTCCCGGTCGGGGTCGATACCTCGGGCCCTCTTTTCTTCCCTCTTGATGGCGTTCCAGCGCTCCTGGCTTTCTCCCGTGGTGCGGGCCTGGACGTCGCCGAAGACATGGGGGTGGCGGCGGATGAGCTTGGCGTTTCCTTCCTTGGCGATTTCGTTCATCGTCACCGGTTCGGATTCGCCGAGAATCTCCGTGCAGAAGCAGGTCATGAACAGCAGGTCGGCCAACTCTTCCCGGACGCCGGCGGTGTCTTCGGCCATTGTGGCGTCGACCAGTTCCCCTGCCTCGTCCATGAGATACCGCGCGGCGTCATGGAGGGTCTGATTTCGGTCCCAGGGACATCCACCGGGGGCGCGGAGGGTGCGAATGGTGGCGAGAAGCTCTTCGAAGTTGCTGGGCATTGGAATCCTTTCCGGAAAAGCTTAAACCCGGGTCAACCGGGTGCGGGAACCTGCCCAGGTTAATTCACATTGTCCCCGCGGCAAACCTCTGTTATTCTATCCGACTGCAAAATCCCTGTTGAGCATGGTTTTCCCGTAGCCGGATGGAGCCGAGGATATTGACCGAGTGGATCCGCATCAAGGGCGCGCGCGAGCACAATCTGCGCGATGTCGACGTTGATTTTCCCCGCGGAGTGATGACGTCGGTATCGGGCGTGTCCGGGTCCGGGAAATCTTCCCTCGTGTTTGATACCCTCTACGCCGAGGGTCAGCGCTGTTACGTGGAATCGTTGTCTACCTACGCACGCCAGTTCCTGGCCCGGCTGCCCAAACCCGACGTCGACTGGATCGACGGCATCAGCCCCGCCATCGCCATCGAACAGCGCAACGCGGTCACCAGCGGTCGCAGCACCGTGGGCACCGTCACCGAAATCAACGACTACCTGCGGGTTCTCTGGGCCCGGGTCGGCAAGGTGATCTGCCCCGACTGCGAAATCCCGGTGGACCGGGAAACTCCCGAAACAGTCTGGCGCGGCATCCGCCGGGATCATCCCGATGGGGACCTGGTAATGATCTGCTATCCGCTTACGGTCTCCGGGACGGAGTCGGCGGCCCGCTGGTGGGAGCCCCTGCTGGCCCAGGGCTTTCAGAGGGCCGTGCTGGCCGGCACCGTCGTTCGGCTGGACGATCCGGACGTGGAAAATCTCCCCCTCTCGGACGCCGGGGTCACCATCGACGTGGTGGTTGACCGTCTGACCCTGGGCTCCAGGATACGGGCTCGCTTCATCGAGGCCGTCGAACTGGCCTTCGGTCAATCCGGCGGGTTGGCCGCCGTGCGGGACCGGGACGGCGCCTGGCGCACCGAGTTCTCCAATGATCTGAGGTGCAACGGTTGCAGCCGGGTCTTTCCCGAACCGACGGCCCGCCTGTTCTCCTTCAATTCCCCCGAAGGGGCCTGTCCAGCCTGCAAGGGCTTCGGCAACCGCCTGGAATTCGACGAGGAGAAAATCATTCCCGACCCCGAATTGACCGTGCGGGACGGGGCTGTCAAACCCTGGAGTACGGAAAGTTTTTCCCGCAATTTCACCGGCCTGCTCCGTTTCTGCGCCCGCCGGAAGATTCCCGCGGACAAACCCTTCCACAAGCTGACCAGCAAGCAGCAGCTGTTGATCCTGGAAGGGGGCGACAAGAGCTATCCGGGGATTATTCCCTTCCTTGAGAAAATGCGCAGGGAGATGAAGAAGGGGCACCACCGGTTCTTCACGCGGCGTTACATGGGGGACACTCTGTGCCGTGCCTGCGGCGGCAGCCGTCTGCGCCCGGAGGCCCTGGCGGTCAAGGTGCAGGGGATGGACCTGGGCTCGGTCGGAGAGCTGTCGGTCGAGGACGCCTTGGGCAAGGTGGAGAAAATCCGGCTGTCCAAGAGTGCCCAGGCGATGGCGGGCGAGGTGCGGGACGAAATCCTCCACCGGCTGGGGTTTCTGAACCGCGTCGGGCTGGGCTACCTGACCCTGGACCGCCTGACCCGGACCCTGTCCGGGGGCGAGGCCCAGCGGATCCATCTGGCCAACGCCCTGGGAGCCCGGCTGGTCGACACCCTCTATGTCCTGGACGAGCCTACCTGCGGCCTTCATGCCGGTGATGTGGATCGGCTCATCGAGACCCTTGACGATCTCGTGGCCGGGGGAAACACCGTGGTGGTGGTCGAACACGACCTGGCCGTGCTGAAGGCCGCTGAATATTTCGTGGAACTGGGACCCGGAGCCGGCACGGGCGGGGGAGCGGTCGTCTACCAGGGATCCCTGGCGGACCTGTTGGCAAACGGGGACACGTTGACCGCCCGCCACCTGCGCGGGCAGGTTCCCCTGCGGGAGGCCGGGCAACGCCGGGGCAAGGCCGACCGTTGGCTTACAGTCAAGGGCGCTCGTCTGCACAACCTGCGGGATATCGAGGTCAAGATCCCCCTGCGCCGATTCGTCGCCTTGACCGGAATTTCGGGCTCGGGCAAGAGCAGCCTCATGAACGGCTGTCTCTACGATGGGCTGACCGCCCGGGTCGCCGGGGGCACGGGCCGGGCCTTTCCCTTCACTTCGATCCACGGCAGCCACGGTGTGGGCAAGGTCGTCCGCGTGGACCAGTCACCCATCGGCAAGACCAGCCGGTCGAATCCCGCCACCTATCTCCAGGTCCTCGCCCCGATCCGGGAACTGTTCGCCGGCGTCAAGGAATCCCTCGCCCGTGGTTACGCGCCGGGCCGCTTCAGCTTCAACACGGCGGGAGGGCGTTGCTCCAATTGCCAGGGCATGGGCTACCATCGGGTGGAGATGCAGTTCATGGCCGACATCACGGTGCCTTGCGAGGAATGCCGCGGCAGCCGCTTCAACCCCAGCACCCTGGAGATCCGCTACAAGGGGTTGAACATCGCCCAAGCCCTGGAACTGACGGTGGATGACGCCCTTGCGTTCTTCGGAGACGTGGCGGCAGTGAGCCAGCGCCTGTGGCTGCTGAAGAAGGTGGGGTTGGGTTATCTGACGCTCGGCCAGCCGGCTCCGACCCTTTCCGGTGGAGAGAGTCAGCGCCTCAAGATAGCCCGGGAACTGGCCATGCCCTCGGGCAAGCACAACCTGTATCTCCTGGACGAACCAACCACCGGCCTTCACGCCGAGGATGTACGCGCCCTCGTCAAGGTCCTGCACGAGCTGGTGGACCGCGAGCACTCCGTGCTGGTGATCGAGCACAATCTGGATCTCATCTGCCAGGCGGACTGGATCCTGGACCTCGGTCCGGGGGGCGGTCGCCACGGCGGACGCGTGGTCACCCAAGGCTCTGTCGAGGAGGTCGCCCGCGACAAGTCCTCCCTTACCGGCCGATATCTTGCCCGGAAGCTTGCCGGCAGGGTCTGACCCGAATCATTGGGTTGCGCCTCGGATGGTGTCCGACTTTTTGCTTTCCAGAGAAACATTGTGGGACACAAGCGATTGTAGAATAATGAAATGGACAATAACAACCCGCCGGCGGGTTTTTGAATGATATTTCCCCGCCGCCATTCTATCGCCAGTGCTCTCGGCAAACTTGAGGTTCCCAATTGGGACTAAAATAAATTAAACCGTTGAATTTCAAGGTGTTGTTCCGGCCGCAGGCTCCCCGGGGGGCCTGCGGCGCGCCGACCGACTGAAGCGGCAGTCATCGCCTTGGCATATCCCTTGCAAATTGCCCCATCAAGCGTGGCGAAGCAGCTTTCGGGTTTTTATTCAACCCGTAACCATACAATAACTTGGGGAGTGTCAACCGGATCCGGGCCACCCGGAGGGGAAAAAATTGCCAGCCGTTGTTCGGAACAATGACCAGAAGTCACCCAATCCGGGGTCCCTGGAAACGGGTCTCCCGAAAGCCCTTCCGGAAGCCCTTCCGGAAGCCCTGAAGCCCTCCTCCCGGCCCGGGGATTCCGGCCTGCCTGAAGCGGTCCGATCCCTGACCCACGACCTCCGCACACCACTGTCCTCGCTGCAATCCTGCCTGAACCTGGTGCTGAGTGGGGAGGCGGGCGACCTCACGCCCGATCAGAGGCGTTTCCTGGGCATGGCCCGACGCAACATCGATCGCTTGGACCGGATGGTGGAGGACATGCTGACGGCCGCCCGGTTGCCGGCGGGTTCCATCCCCATCAGGCGGCGCAAGGTGGATCTGGGCCCGATCCTGAAGGAGGCCGCCCGACTGCACAAGATGACGGCGGCCAGCCGCGGCCTCGAAGTCGATGATACGGGACTGCCTGAGAGTTTTCCCGCCCGGGTGGATCCCGATCTGGTGATCCGCATGCTGGACAACGTGCTGGGCAACGCCCTGAAGTACACCGAGCCCGGCGGACTGGTGCGGGTTTGGCTGGAGTCGTGTACAGGATACCCGCGGAGTCTGGCGGGCAGGTTGGCCCGTCATTGCGGCCTGCCCCTGGCCCATTTCAACCTGATCGTGGAGGACAACGGCCCGGGCCTGAGCCCCGACGTCCAGGGCAGGATCTTCGAACCTTTCAACAGAGGTCGATTCTCCGCGGGCGCCAACGCCGCCGGGACCGGCCTGGGACTCTCCATTACCCGCCGGCTTGTGGAATCCCATGGCGGTCAGATCCGGCTGGTCAGTCTGCCGGGTCGGGGCACCACCGTCTGGCTCAAGTTACCCCGGGACCCCGCCGCGGAACATTTCCAGCGCACTGTGGATCGGCTGAAGGAGGCCCTATCCAGAGGCTCGCGGCACGGTGTTCAGCCTCTGGTCGGGGTGCTCGATCTGCGCCTGGGCGCCGGTGGCACCTCCCCGGCCGGTTTGAAGGTGGTGGAGTTCTTCGGCGGGGAGCCGTCGGGTTACGCCCGGGGTTGGGAGCCGTCCCCCGGTCTCTGGGCGGCCGCCGTTCTGGATCCGGTCAATTGGAGCCGTCGCTGGGCACTCTACGTCGCCCGCATGGGCGGAGGGCTTGAGGCGACCCGCTGGGAATACCTGGCTCCCGAACCCGGGGAAGATGCGACGGTCGCCGGATCGTCCGGGAAACAACAGGAAACAATGGTCAACCCGGCCCCTGACGGGCCGAATAAATTGTGAGGATCGATTTCTTCGGCCCAGTACCGATGCAACGGAGGATTGATGATGGATCGCGCGTTACGGATTCTCGTGGTGGATGACGAACCGGACATCCTGGAAACCCTCGAATACAGTCTGGCGAAGAAGGGGTACGAGGTCGCCACCGCTCTGGACGGCCTGGAGGGGCTGGACAAGGCCAAACGCCTACCCCCGGATTTCATGATCCTGGATGTCATGCTGCCCGGATGCAACGGTTACGAAGTCAGCCGCATGCTCAAGGAATGGATGGAGAACGATCCTGAGGCCAAGTCTTTCCCGATCATGCTCCTGACCGCCAGGAAGGTGGATTCCCACGACCGGGAAAAATTCATCGCCACCTGGTCCAGGGCTGATGCCTGCCTCTATAAGCCCTTTGAACTTGAACAAGTTGTCAGTATGATCACCGAACTGACCCAGAAGGCCGCCAGCTGACCAGCCTGTTGATGATCCCTTTGCCGGGGCCCGGCGGTCGTCTGTCCCGCCGGGTTGAAAAATCCCGCCGCCAGCTTGACAATCGATTCCCTGCGGTGTTTTATTCCCTACCCGCTTCCAGCGGAAACAGTTTGGGGCCTGGGTAGCTCAGTTGGTAGAGCACATGACTGAAAATCATGGTGTCGGTGGTTCGATTCCGCCCCCAGGCACCACTGTTGAAGAATGAATTCCCAGGAGCTGGTGTAGCTCAGCTGGTAGAGCAGCTCACTCGTAATGAGCAGGTCTGCGGTTCGAGTCCGCACACCAGCTCCATTAACTCGGATTTATTTTCCGGTTGTATGAGAAGCCTGCGGTTGCGCAGGTTTTTTTTGCTATATTGTGGGCGGCCAGGAAGCTAGGATGGCCGTTCGAATGCCATCGCGCCGGGAAGGATTTCCCGATTTCAAAATACACTCCGTTGACCGTCGGCCGCCGAGTGAAACGCGCGGAAAGGAATCCCATATGCCTTTGCGAGTCAGTATTTCCGGAATTCGTGGGGTGATTGGGGACGGTTTAGACGCCGTCACGGTCGCACGCTGGGCCTCCGCCTTCGGGGCCTGGCTGCCCCCCGGGCCCGTTGTCGTCGGCCGGGACAGCAGGATCAGTGGCCCCATGGTCCTGGATGCCGTGGCCGCGGCCCTGGTATCGACCGGGCACGACGTGTGGAACATCGACATCGCCACGACCCCGACCACGGAAATCGCAGTGCAGGAGAGCAACGCCGTCGGCGGGGTGATCATCACCGCCAGCCACAACCCCCAGCAGTGGAATGCCTTGAAGTTCCTGTCCGGCGGCGGGCTTTTTCTTACGGCGGCCGAGAACCGTGAACTGCGCCAGCGGTACGAGGAGGGATCCGGGCATGTCGCGTTCGACAAACTGGGCCAGGTCAGTCTCCATGCCGGCGCCGACCAGCAGCACCTCGACGCCATCTGCGGCGTACCCTGGCTGGACGTGGACCGGATCCGCAGCCGAAATCTGCACGCGGTGGTGGACGCGGTCGAGGGGGCCGGCGGGAGCATCGTCCCGGCCCTGCTGGAAACCCTCGGGGTCCGTTGCACGCCGCTGTTCTGTGAAATGTCCGGTCGGTTTCCCCATGATCCCGAACCGACGCCCGCCCATCTGGGGGACCTGTGCGCCGAAGTTCGCGCCCAGGGCGCCGATCTCGGCTTCGCCGTCGATCCGGATGTGGACCGCCTGGCCCTGGTCGATGGCGGAGGCCGGGCCCTGAGCGAGGAAATGACCCTGGTGCTCGCCGCGGATTTCTTGCTGGGCAAGACGCCTGGACCCATGGCCGTGAATCTGTCCACGACCGGTCTTGTCGAAAAGATCGCCGCCGGCCACGGCCAGGTCGTGCACCGGACTCCCGTGGGGGAGGCCAACGTGGTGGAGGCGATTCTCGCCCACGACTGCATCCTCGGCGGTGAGGGGAACGGGGGTGTCATCTATCCCACCATTCACGCTGGCCGGGACGCCCTGGTCGGCATCGCGATGATCCTGCAGGCCGTCACCGAAAGCGGCCGCTCCCTGGCGGAGATGGCTGACGCACTGCCGCCCGTGGCCATGATAAAGACAAAGGTGGCCAGCGACGATTTGCCCGCAGATGACGATCTCGTCCGGGTGTTGAGCGGTTTGGGCGACGGCCGGATCGATGACAGCGACGGCCTGAAATGGATCGGTCCGGACGCCTGGGTGCATGTGCGTCCCTCAAACACCGAACCGGTGGTGCGCATCATCGCCGAGGCTAAAGACGAGGCCGAGGCGGTCGAACTCATCAACAGGGTCCGGGAGGCCCGGTGATCCGCCCCGGGAAATACGATGGTGACTTTATGCCGGTTCGGGCTTATCATGTTCCCAGAAAATTTGATTAATAGCGTGAATCGTCTTTTGGCGCCCGAATTTGCGTCTGCAATATGGAGGAATGGCCAATGTGCGGAATAGTTGGAGTGGTGGGAAGTCCGAACGCCGCCGCGATCCTGCTCGAAGGACTCAAGCGACTGGAGTACAGGGGGTACGACAGCGCAGGGCTGGTCATCATGACCTCCGACGGCCAACGCGTGGTCAAGGAGAAGGGTAAGATCGTCAACCTGGAGGCCGCCCTCAACTGGGATGAGCTCAAGGGAACCTGCGGTATCGGACACACCCGCTGGGCGACCCACGGCGCGCCAAACCAGGTCAACGCCCATCCCCACGTTTCCGGGAAGGTCGCCCTGGTTCACAACGGCATCATCGAAAACCACGCCGCCCTGAAGGTTCAATTGACCAACAAGGGACATGAGTTCGAGTCCCAGACCGACACCGAAGTCTTGGCCCACCTGATCGAGGATTTCTACGACGGGGACCTGGTCAAGGCCGTGCAACTGGCCCTGGGCGTCGTCGATGGCGCCTTCGGAATCGCGGTGACCCACCTCGACGAACCCGACCTGATCATCGGCGCCCGGCGGGGCAGCCCCCTGGTCGTGGGGGTCGGCGAGGGCGTGAACTATCTGGCCAGCGACGTGGCGGCGCTCATGGGTCACACCCGGCAGGTCATCTATCTCGACGATGGGGAGATGGTGACCCTGCGGCCGGACGGCATCCACACCACGACCATCAACAACGAGGAGATCACCAAGGAGATCGAGGAGATCACCTGGGACCTGGGCCAGATCCAGAAGGGCGGCTACGAGCACTTCATGCTCAAGGAGATCTTCGAACAGCCCCAGACCATCCGCGACTCGTTCCGCGGCCGGATCCTGGTCGAATCCGGGGATGTGAAGTTGGGCGGTATCGAACTGACCGACTGGGAGCTGCGGAACATCCGGCGCATCATCATCCTGGCCTGTGGGACGTCTTGGCACGCGGGCCTGGTGGGCGAGTATCTGCTCGAGGAATACGCTCATATCCCCGTGGAAGTGGAGTACGCCTCCGAGTTCCGTTACCGCTCTCCGATCATCGAGCCGGGCACCCTATGTCTGGTGATCAGCCAGAGCGGGGAGACCATCGATACCCTGGAAGCCATGCGTGAGGCCAAGCGCAAGGGGGCCAAGGTGCTGGGCATCACCAACACGGTGGGTTCCACCATCGCCCGCGAAAGCGAGTGCGGTGTCTACATCCACGCCGGTCCGGAGATCGGCGTCGCCTCGACGAAGGCCTTCACCAGCCAAGTGACGATCCTGGCCCTGATGGCCATCCTGTTCGGCCGACGCACCCACTTGAGCGCCGACCGCGGCACCCAGATGTTGCAGGAACTGGTCAAGCTGCCGGACCTGGTGCAGAAGGTGCTGGACCAGTCCGACGCCATCAAGCAGATCGCCGAAGTATACGCCAGCCACAAGAACTGTCTTTACCTGGGGCGTGGAGTGAACTTCCCCATCGCGCTCGAAGGCGCCCTGAAACTGAAGGAGATCAGCTACATCCACGCCGAGGGCTACCCCGCCGCGGAGATGAAGCACGGGCCCATCGCCCTGATCGACCCGGACATGCCGGTGGTCGTGATCGCCACCAAGGACGGCAGCTACGATAAAATCGCCGGCAACGTGCAGGAGGTACGCGCGCGGGACGGTAAGATCATCAGCATCGTCACCGAAGGCGACACCGAGATCGCCGCGCTGAGCGACCACGTGATCACCATTCCCGAGACCATGAACTTCTGGACCCCGCTGCTGTCGGTGATTCCGCTGCAGCTGCTGGCCTATCACATCGCCGTTATTCGGGGCGAGGACGTGGACCAGCCGCGGAATCTGGCCAAGGCGGTTACGGTGGAGTGACGTCGATGGGTTTGTTTGTGGGGACAAGGGGCCGTGACATCGTGTCACGGCCTCTTTCGGGTTATGGGTTCCTCCGGCCTCCATGGCTACGGAAACCTCCACACGCCCCACAAACAAACCCACCGACGTCACAACTTTGAACGCCGTGGCCCAAATGCCGTAGGTTGTGCCTTTGAAATTGTGTTTGGGAAGGAAACAGGCCGGATTTTCTGTTTCAACTTGGATTTTTTCCGCCCTCCAATCCACAAACGTGAGGAAAA
>CBDURF010000001.1:0-68379 GCA_965369705.1 uncultured bacterium | reverse complement strand
CCAACAACTGGATATTGGGGCCAAAGGGTTTGAAATCCCGCCAGACACAATTTCAGAGGCACAACCAATGCAGTAGGATAGAGGGGGGCTGCTTCGTGTGCGGCGTGCGGGAGATACTATACAGGGGTATATTGATCTGATATCATTAATATTGAGGGCACGAGTAACGATTGCTGAAAGAGAATCCAACCATGATCCGCGCCTGCCGATTTTGTCTTGTCGTTAATTTCTTGCTGGCCTTTGCTTGCGTGGGATCGTCCCTGGCCGCCGGTACGGTTGAAGTCTGGGGTGGTCAGGTAATCCTTCCCCCTGATGCTATCGGTGATGTGGTGAAGATCGCTTCGAGCGGCGATTCAAATTTGGCTCTGAAGGCCGATGGTACCCTTTTGGCCTGGGGGAATAACGGTAATGGCCAATGCGAGGTCCCGGTGGTTGCCGAAGCGTTCTTGGATATCGCAGCCGGTTTTTATCACAGTCTTTCTGTCACGGAATCAGGATCTATCGCCGCCTGGGGGCAGAACGCCTATGGAGAAGGGGCGCCCCCCTTGGATAACAGCGGCTTTACAGCTGTTGCGGCCGGCCAACTTTATAGTCTGGGTCTGAAGAATGACGGCACCATCGTCGGTTGGGGGTTTGGCTGGTTCGACGCTCACATTCCGCCTGAGCCCAACGAAAACTGGGTCGCGATCGCCGCGTTCGGGGATCAGAGCGTGGGCCTGAAAGCCGACGGATCGGTGCACCTGTGGGGCGAAATTTCCATGGCGGCTCCCGAACCAAATTCCGGTTTCGTGGCGATCGATGCGGGTTATGCCCAGGCTCTGGCGCTGCGGGATGATGGTAGCATCGTCCACATGGGGATCAACTATCACGGCTCCGGTGACATCCCCGAACCCAATACCGGGTTTGTCGCGGTGGCCTTGGGCGACGGTCATTCCCTGGGTATGAAGGGTGACGGTTCCATTGTCGGCTGGGGCTGGAATGATCACCTGCAAGCCGATCCGACCCTTCCCAACAGCGGGTATATTGATATGGCCGCGGGCTACTTCCACAGCCTGGGTCTGCGCACCGACGGCACGGTTGCCGGATGGGGGAGTAATGGCTCGGGGCAATGCGGGGTCCGGCCCCCAACTGCAGACCCCGTGGATGTCTCCTATTCCAACTACAGCGGGCTGGTCCTGGACAGCAACGGCTCCATCTCCACCTGGGGAACCCTGCCGGACGTTCCCGAACCCAACACCCGTTTCGTGCAGGTGGCCACCACCCACGACGGTGCTGCGGGGCTGAAGAACGACGGCACCATCGTGGCCTGGAAAGATCCTTTCGGCTACTCCCTCGAACCTTTCCCGAATTCGGACTACGTGGCCGTGGCCGCTGGGCGGCAGCACTTCCTGGGATTGCGCGCAGGCGGCTCGATCGATGTCATCGGAGACGTGGGGATCCATGATCAAACGGTGCCTGAACCCAATACGGGGTTCATCGCCATCTCGGCGGGAAATGATTTTTGTCTGGGACTGAAAGCCGACAGTTCCATCGTGGCCTGGGGTTCGAATCTTCGGAACGAACTGGACGTACCCGAACCGAACACCGGCTATGTGGACGTGGCCGCGGGCAACGGCTTCGGGATCGGGCTGCTGGCCGACGGCACCATCGTTGCCTGGGGCGACTACTTCCAGACCCCCACCGAGGGCAATCATGACCTGGTGGCCATCGACGCTTTGGGGTATTACACCGTGGTCGGGTTGCATGCCGATGGGTCCATTGAAATCTGGGGCGACGAAACCAGCCTGCCCAGCTACTTTGCCATCCCTGAACCGAATATCGGCTTCATCGACGTTGACGCAGGTCTGGGCGGGATCGTCGCCATTCGCGGCCCGGCCGTGTCGGTAGTTGACCGAACAGTCCCCGCTGTGACCACCTCGATCCTGGAACTGGCGGCCAGTCCCAATCCGTTCAATCCTCAGATTTCAGTGACGGTGATGAGCGTCGCCGCCACCCAGGTCACACTCGAGGTGCTGGACCTGAGGGGACGGCGGATCCAGATGCTCTGGCGGGGAACTCTCACCGACGGAGGCTTTCATTCCGCTGTGTGGGACGGGCGCGATCGGCTTGGGCGTTCCATGCCGTCAGGGACGTATCTGGTGCAGGCACGGACACCCGAGGCCCAGCTGACGGTTAAAAAAATCTCCCTGATCAGGTAACGCGGGAGCTCTCCGAGAACGGATGGTTGGGGTGATCGGCCGTTGGCATGGTGGTGGTTCCGATGTAGGATATGGACGGAACCCCAACCCAAGCCTGGAGATGCGCTCATGACCCGTCATATCATCCAAACCGACCACGCTCCCGCCGCCATCGGGCCCTACAGCCAGGCCAACGCCGCGGGCGGTTTCCTGTTCACGGCGGGTCAGATCCCGCTGGATCCGACCACCATGGAAATCGTGGGCGCGACCGCGGCCGAACAGGCGCGCCAGGCCCTGGCCAACGCCAAGGCCGTCGTCGAAGCCGGCGGTCTGACCTTGGACGACGTGGTCAAGGTCACGGTCTTCATCCTGGACATGGGTGAGTTCGCCAACATCAACGAGGTCTACCAGACGTTTTTCAGCGCCGAACCGCCTGCCCGCAGCGTGGTCGAGGTCTCGCGTCTGCCCAAAGATGTACTGGTGGAAATCGAGATGGTGGCCTATCGTTCTTAAACTGGATATGCCCGCGCCCGGGCAGGAGTTTATGCGGGAATGAGTGTCGTCTGGTGACGGCCGGGGACTTCAAATCCTTTTGTCGGGCGCGTTTACCGTCCGAGGTGGGTTCGATTCCCACACATTCCCGCCATTTTTTCTTCCCCGCTCTTCATGCCCGAAGTCATGACCGGAGATTTCCTTGAGCCGCTCCCTCGTAATCGCCAATCCCTATTCCGGCCGCTCCCGCAACCGGTTGGGCGGCGAGGAGGCCGGCGACCTGTTGCGAAAGATGGGCCATGAGGTCGAGGTTCGCCTGACCGCCGGGCCCGGTGACGCGGTGGTCCAGGCCGGCCGGGCGGCGGGCCGTTTCGATCTGGTGGTGGCTGTAGGGGGCGACGGCACGGTGCACGAGGCGGCGACGGGTCTGGCGGGAACCGGCTGCCCCCTGGCGGTGTTGCCGACCGGGAGCGGCAACGATTTCGCCGTCGGTATCGGCTGCGCCACCGTGGACGAAGGGCTCGCGGCCATCGCCGCCGGACAGGATATGAGCCTGGATGTCTGCGCCTTCGACGGCGAAATTTTCGTCAACTCCTTGGGGCTGCTGGCCAGCGGCCTGGTTTCGGGTCGGGCCGCCCGCCTCTGGCGCTGGTTGGGCAGCGGCCGTTACACCCTTGCCGCCGTGGCCACCATGTTGAATTATCGGGGGCAGGAGGTCGTCTGGGAGATCGAGCGGAACGACGGTCCGGAAACAATTTCAGGTCGCTTCTTCTTCGCCGAGATCTGCAACGGGCCCCTCACCGGCGGCGGCTTCCGTTTCGCTCCGGACGCGCGGTACGACGATGGTCTGCTGGACGCCTGCCTGATCCGACCGGTGGGTCCGGTGACCGGCTTGAAACTGCTGCCGGCGGCCTCGCGTGGCGAGCGTCTCGAGCACGAAGCAATCAGCGTGGTGCAGTGCCCGCGCCTGAACTTTACCTGCGCCGAACCGGTGGCCGTTCATCTCGACGGTGAACCGAAGGTCATGCCGGCCGGCCGCCACACCATTGAGGTTCTTCCGGAAAAACTGACCGTGCGCATGATCGCGCCGATACCGGTGACCGCTTGACGGAAGAAGCAGAATGAAGCACCGCTTGCCAGGGAAAACGGGATCCACCGCCGGCCTCTTCGGCCCGGGGATCCTGATCCTGTGCCTGCTGGTGGGGGTCGGCGCGGCTGTGGGGCAGACGGTGCCCGATCTTTCCGATCTTCCTGATACGACGGTCACCAATATCCTGCCGGATGAAATCCCCGTGCCGACGCCCGGCGCCCTGGAGGTCGAGGAAGTGGATCTGTGGTCCACCGGGGTCAGTCCCACCGGCGCGGTGCTGGCGACCCCGCTTTTTCCCGGCTGGGGCCAGTTGTATTCCGACAACTTCTGGAAGGCCGGCCTGGGCTTCGGGACGCAGATGTACTTCTGGACCAACATCCTGAACCGGGACCGGCAGGCGGTGCGGGCGCGGGATTTCGCAAACACCTTTCCCCCGGACGATCCCAACTACACACGTTACCATGCCATCGCGGAGGAGAGCTGGGAACAGATGCGGGATTTCGCCTGGTGGTCCGGCGGTGTGCTGCTGATCATCGCCTTGGATGCCTACGTGGGCGCCCATCTGTTCAATTTCGATCGGGATCCAGTTCCTGTCCCCAACCGCTGGGACGACACCTTCGGCCCGGTCGGCGAGGGTGTCGCGCTCAGCGATCCTGGACCCACGTTGGTGGTTTTCCAGTGGCGAAAGAGGTTCTGAGCCCTATCTTTGAGGGCTGTTCACCGAAATTGAACCGATCCCTGTCCCAATTACCGGAGCGGATGCGAAGCAGCATGGTCTTCAATCGAGAAAAAACGCGCAATTTCTGCATCATCGCCCATATCGACCACGGCAAGAGCACGCTGGCCGACCGTCTGCTCGAGTTCACAGGTACGCTCCGTGGCAAGGAACTGCAGGAACAGGTCCTTGATTCCATGGACCTGGAGCGTGAGCGGGGGATCACCATCAAGAGCCACCCCATTCGCATGGATTATTCCGATGCACGGGGTGAGCTCTGGACCCTCAACCTGATCGATACTCCGGGCCACGTGGATTTCCACTACGAGGTCAGCCGTAGCCTGGCCGCCTGCGAGGGCGCCCTGCTCGTGGTGGATGCCGTGCAGGGGGTGCAGGCCCAGACGATCAACAACATGTACCTGGCCCTCGAAAACGACCTGGCCATCCTGCCGGTCATCAACAAGATCGATCTGGCAGCCGCCCGGGTGGACTACGTCATGGAGCAGTTCATCGATCTGCTGGGCTGCGATCCCGACGAGATTCTCCAGGTGAGCGCCAAGACCGGCGAGGGTGTCGAAGCGTTGCTGGACGCCATCGTGACCCTGGTGCCGACGCCGACCGGTGACCCGGAGGCCCCGGCCCAGGGCCTGATCTTCGACTCCATCTTCGACTCCTACGTGGGCGCGGTGGCCTATGTCCGGATGTTCGCCGGCACGATCGGAAAGGGTGAGAAGATCAAGTTGTTCGGCAACGACAAGCAGTTCGAGGTGGGCGACATCGGCTGGTTCCGCCTGGACCGGATCTCCCAGAAATCCCTGACCGCGGGCGAGGTGGGTTACATCGCCACCGGGGCCAAGGATGTGCGCCACGTGCGGGTCGGGGACACGATCACCCTGGCGGACAATCCCTGTGTCGAACCGCTGCCCGGTTACGCGGAAGCCAAGCCGATGGTGTTCTCGGGAATGTACCCCACGGACAACGACCAGTACGACGAACTGTTCGAAGCCCTGCAGAAACTCCAGATGAACGACGCCTCACTGACCTGGGAAAAGGAGACCTCGGCCGCCCTGGGGTTCGGATTCCGCTGCGGATTCCTGGGCCTGCTCCACATGGAGATCATCCAGGAGAGACTTGAGCGCGAGTACGGCCTGAGCCTGATTGCCACGTTGCCCAACGTGGAATACGAGGTCCTGCTCAAGGACGGCACCATTGAGCTCTGCGAGAATCCCGCCCTGTTGCCGGACGTGAAATACATCGCCGAGATCCGTGAGCCGATCGTCAAGGCATCGGTCATCACGCCCAAGGAATACGTGGGGCCGGTGATCCAGATATCCCTGGAGAGACGTGGTGTGCAGACCAAGATGGAATACCTGGACCCCGAACGGGTGAACATCGAATTCGATCTTCCGCTGAACGAGTTGGTGGTGGATTATTACGACAAGCTCAAGTCCGTCACCCGCGGCTATGCGTCCCTGGACTACGAGTATCTCACGCACCGGAAGGACGATCTCATCCGCCTGGATATATTGATCAACGGCGACATGGTCGACGCCCTGACCTGCATCGTGCACCGGGACAACGCCCACAGCTGGGGGCTGAAGCTCTGCCAGAAACTGAAGGAGCTCATTCCCCGGCAGATGTTCGCCGTCGCCATCCAGGCCGCCGTCGGCACCCGAGTGCTGGCCCGGACCAACGTCAAGGCCTTCCGCAAGAACGTGACGGCCAAGTGCTACGGCGGCGACATCACCCGCAAGCGCAAGCTCCTCGAGAAGCAGAAGGAAGGCAAGAAGCGCATGAAACAGGTGGGTTCGGTGGAGATTCCGCAGGAGGCCTTCCTGGCGGTACTCAAGATCGAGCGCTGACCCGAACCCGACACCCTGTCAACGATCAGCCGGGAGTGGATATGTCCAAGAAATCGAAGAAACGCCAGCATGACCAGACCGCAGCCGCGGTGAGCACAGGTAAGGTCAAGCCGCCGAAATCCCTGAAGAACACGGCGATCGAGTACGCCAAGGCCATCGGCACCGCCCTGCTGATCGCCCTGGTGCTGCGCCAGTTCATCTTCCAGGCCTTCCGCATTCCCACGGGGTCCATGCTGGACACCCTGCAGATCGGCGACTTCCTGTTCGTCAACAAGTTCCTGTACGGCGCCAAGACGCCCGAACGGATCCGGATCGGCAAGGCCACGCTCATCGACGGATTGCCGGTGCTGAAACTTCCCGCCATCCGCGAGCCGCGCCAGGGCGACATCATCGTGTTCGAATACCCCAACGACCGGAACCTGGACTACATCAAACGCTGCGTGGCGGTGGAAGGGGACACCATCTTGGTGGAGGGCGGCATCCTGAAGGTCAACGGTGAAATCTACGAATCCAACTTCGGGGACCGCGACGGCGATCATTCCTGCGTGCCTTCCTGGACCGATCCCGAGAGCTGCCCCGCCCCACGGACCAAGCACGACCAGGCGGCCTATGTGCGCAACAAGCGCAACCACTCGTGGCCCTGGCCCGGTATGCCCAAGACCTTCGTCGTGCCCGTGGGTCACATCTTCATGATGGGCGACAACCGTTACAACAGCATGGACAGCCGTTACTGGGGCGCGCTGGACAAGAAGCTCATCAAGGGCCATGCCATGTTCATCTATTGGTCCTGGAACGGGGAGAAACACCTGCCCCGGCTGAACAGGATCGGGGACCTGATCCGCTAGTCCGGATTCCGCCGGAGCCGCCATGGGACTCTACATTCACGTGCCTTTCTGCGGCTCGATCTGTTCCTATTGTCACTTCGCCCGGACGGCCGATCACGGTCCGGAGACTCGTCGCCGCTACGTGGACGGAGTCCTGGCTGAGTTCGAGCTGCGCCGGAGGATGTGCGGTGTGTTGTCGGCGGGAAAGCGTCGACTTGCCACCTGCTACCTCGGCGGCGGCACTCCTTCGGAACTGGAACCGGATCTCCTGGCGCGCCTGTTGGAGGGCACGGTGGGCAATCTGCCCTTGGCGGCGGATTTCGAATTGACGGCCGAGGCCAACCCGGAATCCCTGACCGAAGAGCTGGCCCGGCGCTGGCGGGAGCTGGGCGTCACACGGATCAGCCTCGGTGTGCAGAGCCTGGAGGCGGAGGTGTTGAAACTCCTGGGGCGGGCCTGCGGTCCGGCGACGGCACGCAAGGGGTTGGCCCGGGCCTGCCGCATCTTTCCCCGCGTATCGGCCGACTGGATCATCGGTCCAGGTCTGCAGGAAGGCGATCTTCTGGCCGAATTGAGCGAAGCCGCGGCCCTGGGCGTGGAGCACTTCTCGATCTACATCCTGGAACTGCACCCCGGCACCAGGCTGGCCGCGCTGGCCGCGCGGGGGGCATGGCGGCCGGCGCCCGACAGCGAAACCGAGCGGCTGTACCTGGCGGTGATCGACCACCTGGCCGGCCTGGGAATCCCGCAGTACGAAGTGGCCAATTTCGCCCGACCGGGAGCCGAGTCCCGCCACAATCGGAACTACTGGCTGGGGCGTCCCTGGCTGGGGCTGGGGCCGGGCGCTCACGGCTTCTGGGGCCGGCGCCGGTACGCCAACTTCGACGACCTGGACGACTGGCGGGACGCGGTGGAGAACGGATGCCTGCCCGAAGCCTCGGTGGATTCCCTGGACCTTTCGGCCCGTCGGCTGGAGCGGCTGATCCTGGGTCTGCGCACGCGGCGCGGCGTTCCGCTGGAATGGATGCCTCGGCGGGGTTGGGATACGGAACTTGGCCGGCGGGAGGGTTTGTGGGAGATCAGGGAAGGACGGCTGATCCTGACCGGCCGTGGTTTCCTGCGGATCGACACGATCGAGGAACGGCTGGCCAGGTTGACACCCTGAATTCACATTGATTACCTTGGGCGCATTGTACGGTCCTCAGGGACGGTCCGGAGGCATTTTCCAGGTGAGAGACATGAGCAGAAACGGGCGAAAAACCAGCTTGGACTCCCGGTCGCTTGACATTCTCGACGCCATCGTGCGACTCAATATCGAAACCGGCCGGGCCGTGAGTTCCGGCCTGGTGGAGCGGTTCATGCAGCGGCGGGTGTCTTCGGCCACCATCCGTTCAGTCATGAAGAATCTGGAGCAGAAGGGCTTCCTCGATCAGCCCCATACCTCGGCCGGACGATTGCCCACCGATGCGGGTTTCCGCGCCTTCGTGGACCGGTTGCTGGCCGGGTGGTCCCTGCAGCGCCACGAAACCCCCCCGAGTCTGTGCCGGATGGTCGACGAGGGCGTGATGCAGGGCCTTGGCACCCAGGACCGATTCAAGGCCTTGGCCCATCTTCTGAGCCGGTTGACGGACAACATCAGCATCATCATGGGTCCGACCCTGGAGTCGGTCCTGGCCGTCCGGGTGGAGTTCTACCCGCGCTCCCTGCGCCGGGTGCTGATGGTCGTGGTGCTGGAAAATGCCGAGGTCAGGACCGGGCTGGTGGACCTGCTTGAGGACACGCCCGCTCCGGTGGTGGCAGAGGCCGCGCGTCTGCTGTCGGATCGGGTGCGGGGACGGACGGTGGGCGAAATAAGGAAAGGTGTCCTGGATACGGTGGATCTGATCGGCACCCCGATTTCCCGCTGCGCCGCGATCCTGGCCCGGGGTGGCAGCGAACTTTTCAGGGATTCGAGGGACGTGGAGATCCAATTCGAGGGCGTGGGAAATATTCTGGAAGAACCGGAATTCCACGATCCGGAACCCCTGAAAGCCCTGATCCGTTTCATGGAATCGCCCCATCATATCCGGGAATCCCTGGACCGGCTCGATCACGTGCCGTCGGACGAATTCAGGGTCTGGATCGGTCGGGAGAATCCCGTCCGAGAGCTGCGACGGTTCTCCCTCCTGACCGGAGGGTTCCATCTGGATGGCAGGCCGGGTCTTCTGGCGGTGCTCGGGCCCAGGAGGATGTCCTACCATCGGGCTTTCCACGGTATGGAGATTCTGCGGCGGGTCATCGTGGAAACCCTGGGACCCGTTGCGAGTTGAATCGTTTCATCCCCGGTTCGGATGGTCCGGGAACCCTCGGATCGGCCGGCCGGTGTTTGTTCGAACCACGAAGGAAGAGAGACATGACCGCACCCCGTGAGCAGGAAATGGATCCGCGTCCGGATGATAAGGCCGCCGAGGAGGCGCCGGCTTCCACCGACGAGGAATTGAGCGCCGAGGAGTCTGAGGAGTCTGAGGAGTCTGTGGAATCCGAGGAATCTGAGGAGCCCGAGGAGCCCTCCCCGGAGGAAGTCCTGCGCAACGAGCGGGACGCGTTTGAGGAAAAGTGGCTGCGGGTGGTGGCCGAGCTGGACAATGTCCGGAAGCGGTCACGCCGTGAAGTCCTGGAAACGCGGCGCTTCGCCCAGGCCGAAATACTGCGCTCCCTTCTGGAGTTCCAGGACAATTTTGAAAGGGCCTTGCAATCGGCTGGGGAAAACTCCGATACTGGTGAGCCCGGTGGCTTCCGTGAGGGCGTCGAACTGATTTTCCAGAGATTCCGCGGAGTCCTGAAGGACAAGGGTGTCGAGCCCATGGAAGCCATGGGCGCCGAATTCGATCCCAATTTCCATGAAGCCGTGGGGCAACTCGCCCGCCAGGACACGGAACCCGGCCGGGTCATCGAGATCGTCCAGCAGGGGTTCCATTTCGGTGACATGGTGTTGCGTCCGGCCCGTGTCATCATTTCCAGTTAAGAGAGACGAATGAGCAACAAACGGGATTACTATGAAGTTCTGGGCGTGGAACGCAACGCCGACAAGGGGGAGATCAAGAAGGCCTACCGCAAGCTGGCCATCAAGTTCCATCCCGACAAGAATCCCGACGACCCCACTGCGGCCGAGAATTTCCGGGAGTCCACCGAGGCCTATGAGGTACTGAAGGATCCCCAGAAAAGGGCCCAATACGACCAGTTCGGTCACATGGACCAGAACGCCGGATTCGGCGGGGCCGGTGGATTCGGCGGAGCCGGCGGGTTCAACGTCGATCTGAATGACGCCCTGGAAAGCTTTCTGCGCAACTTCGGCATGGGGGGCATGGGCGGCGGCTTCGGCGATGCGTTCGGAGGTGGGGGTGGGGGACCCCGGCACCGGGGCCGGAGTCTACAGCTGGAACTTTCAGTATCCTTGCTCGAGGCGGCCCAGGGCGCCAAGAAGACCGTCAAGCTCAACAAGCAGGTTTCCTGCTCCGACTGCGAGGGAAGCGGTGCGGCCGCCGGCAGCAAACCGGTGACCTGTTCCCAATGCCGGGGCCAGGGCCGGGTGCGGCAGGTACGACAATCCCTGCTGGGTCAGATGATGACCGAGGGTGTGTGTCCCAGGTGCCAGGGTCAGGGCACGGTGGTGGAGGATCCCTGCGCCTCGTGCCGCGGCACCGGGACGGTACGGGGCGAGGAGACCTTGAACATCAAGGTCCCCGCCGGCGTGAGCACCGGCAACTACATGGAACTCAATGGCAAGGGTGACGCGGGGCAGGGTGGCGCCCCCGCCGGTGATCTGCGGGTGATCTTCGAGATCAAGGAACATGAGCTGTTCCAGCGGCACGGCGATGATCTTCTCATCGACGTGCCCCTGTCACCGGTGGATCTCATGCTCGGCACGAAGGTCGAAGTGCCCACCTTGGAGGGCAAGGTCTCCCTGAAGGTTCCCGCCGGCACCCAGAGCCACAAGATCTTCCGCATGAGGAACAAGGGAATTCCCCATGTCAACCGCCCCGGATCAGGCGATCAACTCGTCCGGGTCCTGGCTTGGACGCCGGATAATCTCGACAAGGAACTGAAGAAGAAGCTGGAGGATCTGCGCGAAGATCTCGCCGGCCGAATACCTGCACCGGGCCGGCATCTCTACGATTGACGTTTTTTCTTTCTTCCGGCCGGAGACGCCTTGCGCCAGTTTTACCTGGAAACCGACCCTGATCACCTGCCCCGCCCCGGGGACTCGGTTACCCTCGACCGGAATGAAAGCCACCATCTCTTTACCGTCCTGCGCGGAGGGCGCGGTCCCGAACTTGAACTGGTCGACGGCCGGGGCCGCCGTTTGACGGCTCTGCCCCGGGGCCGGGACGGCCAGCGGGCCCGGGTGGAGATCCTCACCGTGGAGATCGACCGTGAGGAATTCCGGGAGCCCAGGTTGGTGGTGGCCTGCGCCGTGGTCAAGGGCCGGCGTTTCGAATGGGCCCTGGAAAAGGCGGTGGAGTTGGGGGCTCATGAGTTCCTGCCTCTGGAGACGGATCTCGGGGTCGTCGATCCTCGACCGGGCAAGCAGGAACGTTGGCGGTCCCTCATGATAGCCGCCCTCAAGCAGAGCGGGCGTTCGTGGCTGCCGGACCTGACGGAACCCGTGTCCGTCCGGGAGGTCCTCGGGCGGCGCCCCTCCGATCCGGTGCTGTTCGGCGCCGCACCGGGCGAGGCAGGCTTTTCCGCCGGTCCGGTCGCGATCCGGACCACCCTGTTGGAGGAAACCACCGGGGATCCGCCTCCGACCCTGACCATGCTGATCGGACCGGAAGGGGGCTGGTCGCCCGCCGAACGTTCACTGATGTCCGGGCGCGGGGCCCGGCCTGTTTCCCTGGGACCCCATGTTCTGCGCACCGAAACGGCTGTTGTCACCGGACTGATCGTCCTCCAGGCTCTCCGCGAACAATGGCTGGCCGCCGGCCGGGGAGGTTCCTGACCGGGCGCGGTCTTGACAGGGCGCCCGGCGGGGTCTTTCATGGACAGGTTGGGCCCCGACGACCACGCTGGGAGTGGTTTTACCCAGGAATGACAAACCAGGACCGACCAGGCAGGAAGGACAAGCGCATGGCCAAGAGTGAAGTCGCCGCAAAACTGCAACAGGATATCATAGCCGCCATGAAGGCCAAGGACAAAGCTCGGCTCGGCGTGCTGCGGATGCTGCAGGCTGCGGTCAAACAGGTCGAGGTGGATCAGCGGCGGGAACCCACGGACGACGATGTCCTGAAGGTCCTCTCCTCCTATGCCCGGAAGGTCAAGGACCAGATCAGCAGTTTCGGGGATGCGGGGCGTGACGAACTGAAAAAGACCGCCGAGGCCGAACTGGAAATCGTGTCGGAGTTCCTGCCGGCGGAAATGACCGACGAGGAACTGACGGCCCTCATCACTGCCGCGGTGGCCGAGACGGGAGCAACCGGGCCCCAGGACATGGGCAAGGTGATGAAGGCGGTCCTGGTCCGGACCACTGGACGCGCCGACGGGGGCCGCGTGAGCGTCCTGGTCAAGAAAAATCTGGCGGGTTGACCATGGATTTTCCAATTCTCATCGCTCTGGCCGCAATCGTCGCCTTCGGGATCCTGGGTTTCCGGGACGGCGTCGTCAAACGCCTCCTGGAGATCGCCGGCGTGCTGGTGAGCCTTGTCCTCACCGCCCGCTTCGCCTCGGCGGTCCAGCCCTGGATGATGGACAAGACCGGCATGAACGAGGGGGCCTCCCTGCTGGTGACCTGGGCGGTCCTGTTCTTTGTGGGACTGGTCCTGAGCCGCCTGCTCGCCACCATCATCAGCAAGGCCCTGCGCCTGACGGTCCTGGGCTGGCTGGACAAGTGGGGCGGCGCCCTGGTGGGCATCGCGCTGGGCACGCTGGTGACGAGCGTCCTGTTGGTGGCGGCCAGCCAGGTGCCGGGCGGTCAGTCCATTCAAACCGCCTACAACCGGACCTCTCTGGGTCAGTTCATCTTCTACGCGGCGCCGGCCTTTTATGAACAGGTGCGCAGTCTGTCCGGTGGACAGGTGGAGGAGGTCTGGGACCGGGTTCTGGAAGAGGCCAAAATGTCTGGTACAAAGGTCAAGGAAGAAGTGGAAAAGGCCGCCCGCGAGGCCAAATCTGAATGATCAACCTGCTTGAGCGCATGGCCGCCTTCCAGGGCTCCAGCGAAACGGTCCTGGGCACCCGCGCCGGTGAACTCCTGGAATGGAGCAGCATCACCGGCCAGGTGGCGTCCTTTTGTCTGAACAGTCCCGCCGCGGACGCCGTGCTCTCCCTCCGGCCTTATGCCTCACTCGAACCCATCGCTTTGCAGCAATCCCTGGCCGATGAATTGCGCACCGGGGGCGATGCCGACCAGTGGCCGCCACTGGCGGACGTCGGCCTGGCTCTGGACCTCGTTCGGCAACCTCCACCCGTCCGGCTGGAAGGGGCGGATCTGGTCCATGTCGCGAGTGTCGCCGAACAGCTCGACCGGTTGCGCGCCTTTTTTCTGGCGGACCGTACACGGTTCGCCCTGTGGGGTGAAGCCGCCGTCCAGATGGCTGACTTCAGCGGTCTGTCCGGAGCCATCCGCCGCGCTCTGGACCGGGACGGCAGCATCCTCGACGGGGCCAGCCCCCTGCTGGCCCGGTTGCGCCGCGCGGTGGCCGGCCAGGAGCGGGCCGTGCGCCGGGAAATCGGACAGATCATGAACCGGGCCCGCGCCCAGGGCTGGACCACCGGCGACGAGGTGACCCTGCGGGGGGACCGGTTCTGCCTGCCTCTGCGCTCGGGCGACAGCCGCAAGATCGAGGGCATCGTTCACGATCGCTCGTCTACCGGCGCCACCCTGTTCGTCGAGCCGGCGGGGGTGGTTCGCCTGGCCAACGAACTGACCGCGACCCGGTTGGAAATCGGCTCCGAAGAGGCCCGCATCCTCTTCGAACTCAACCGGTCCGTGGAGCAGGCCGCCTCAGCCCTGGAGGAGGCTTGCGGAGTGATGCTCCTGCTCGACACCGTCCGGGCGCCCATGCTGTGGAGCCGTCAGGTGCGCGGCCGCCGTCCCCGGATTTCGGCCGTGGGTGAGATCCGGATCTGCGGCGGTCGTCATCCCCTGCTGATGGAGGCCCTGGGTGAAGGAGACCTTGCCGCGGGCCGGAAACTGGTCGTGCCTCTGGACCTGGAAATGCCTGCGGAAAAGCGCGCCCTGGTCATCAGCGGACCCAACGCCGGCGGCAAGTCCGTGGCCCTGAAGTCCGTGGGTGTGTTCTGCCTGATTGCCCAGTGCGGCTGGGATATTCCCGCCCGGGAAGACACCATCCTGCCCCTGATCACGCGCCTGCTCGTCGATCTGGGTGATGAACAGTCCATCGCCCAGTCCCTGAGCAGCTTTTCAGCCCATCTGCGTCACCTGGGCCGTTTCATGGCCGAAGCCGGGCCGGGTACGCTTGTCCTCTGTGATGAAATCGGCAGCGGTACCGATCCCCAGGAGGGCACCGCCCTGGCCTTCGAGGTCCTGGCCAAGCTGACAGACAGCGGCGCCCTGGTCCTGGCCTCCACCCATTTCGGTCTGCTCAAGGCCGCAGTGCACGACCATCCCCGCATGGTCAACGCCGCCATGGATTACGACGAACGTGACCTGCGCCCCCTGTTCACCTTCCGTGTGGGTGATCCGGGGACGAGCCACGCCTTCGATATCGCATCACGGATGGGATTCCCGGACGACCTGCTGGGCCGGGCCCGCCGCATGGCGGGCGAGGAAAGGGTCCGGATCGAAAACCTCCTGGCGGACCTGGATCGCCGGGCGCGCCAGTTGGCCTCCGCCCAGGAGGAGGTGAGGCTGGAAACGGAAAGGACCAGCAGCCTCGGCCGGGAATTGGACGAGCGTCTGCGCGGTCTGCGGAAGGAGCGCCGGGAACTCCTGAAGCTTGCCTCCCGGGAGGCGGAGGACCTGGTGCGGCAGGGGCGCCGGGCCATCGAACAGGCGGTGCGGGAAATCAAGGCGTCCGGGGCGGACAAGACGGTGGTCAAGTCGGCACGGAGTCGCCTGGACCGTCTGGACCGGCAGTTGAAAGGGGGGCGGGAGGAAATCCCGGCCCCGGCATTGATCGAGCCGGGCCAGCGAGTGCGAATTCCCCATCTCGGCCTGATCGGAACCGTCGTCGAAGTACGAGGCGATCGGATCCTCGCCACCGCCGACGGCCTGCGCCTGACCCTGGGAAGAGAGGCGGTCCAGCCTCTCGAAGATTCCAGGTCTCGGGATGAAAAGACCCCGGGAAGTTCCGGGGAGCCCGCGCCGGGGGTTTGGGCCTGGCACAGCAACGTAACCGGCGCCGAACCCGAAATCGACCTTCGGGGCGAGTCGGGTGAAGAAGGCTGGCGCAGGCTGGACCGGCTCATCGACCGTGCCATTCCCGCGGGCCTGGAAGTCATCAACGTGATCCACGGTTTCGGAACCGGTCGCCTCCGGGATCATCTTCACGAGTGCTTGAAGAACGATCCGCGGGTGGCGTCCTTCCGGGAAGCGGGGCCCGGACAGGGCGGTGGAGGGGCGACCCAGGTGATCCTGGCCGGCTGAACCGGGCGGCGGCCCCACCAGAAACTTCCTCCCTAAAAGTTGCCGTTACAGGGTTTTTGATCATATCTTTACAAGTTCCCTGTGTTTCCGTGTCCACACCGTCTCGCCCGCGGGGGAACCAATGCAACCAGGTCTGGGACTCAAAATACAATGACACCCGTTTTTTCTCCGGACATCATCGCCCGAGTCAAGGACGAGACCGACATCGTCGAGGTGGTGCGCCAGCATGTCAGCCTCAAGGCGGCCGGGTCCGTCTACAAGGGGCTTTGCCCCTTCCACAAGGAGAAAACTCCCAGTTTCATCGTTACACCCGCCCGCCAGCGCTACCATTGTTTCGGCTGCGCGACAGGCGGCGACGTCATTTCCTTCACCATGGAAATCGAAGGTCTGACCTTTCCCGAAGCCGTGGAAGTTCTCGCACGACCCCTTGACATAGATCTTTCCGCCTGGCTGAGGGACGACGAATCCGAAGGCGAAAGACGCGCTTTCCACCGCGCCAACGAGGTGGCGATGACCCTGTGGCGCGATGCCTTCTGGGACCCCAAGCTCGGCCGAAACGCCCTGACCTACCTGAAGGAACGGGGGTTCCGGGAAAAGGCGCTGAGGGATTTCGACGTGGGCTGGGCTCCCGCGGGCTCGGAATGGTTGGCCAGCGGTTTGAGGAAGGGCGGAGTGGATGACGAGCTGGCCCAGCGGGCGGATCTGATGCGCGCCAGCGATCGTGGCGGCGCACCATTTGCCTATTTCCGCAGCCGGATTATATTTCCCATCAAGAACATTTCGAGACAGGTCGCTGGTTTCGGCGGCAGGGTGATCGACCAGGGTGAACCGAAATACCTGAACTCCTCCGACAGTTCCTATTTTTCCAAAGGGAAGCTTCTCTACGGTTTTGAAGCTTCCCGGATGGCGATCGCCCGCGAAAAATCGGCCATTCTCGTGGAGGGGTACCTCGATCTGCTGGCTCTGGCCCAGGTCGGGATCGTCAATGTGGTGGCGACCTGCGGTACCGCCTTCACGGTGGATCAGGCCAAGCTGATAAGACGGGGGGCCAGGAATGTCCTGCTCGTGTTCGACGGCGACAAGGCCGGATTGAAGGCCGCCGTGCGGTCGGCCGATGTGGCTCTCCGCAACGGTCTGGAACCGAAGATCGTCAGTTTGCCGGACGGCAAGGATCCCGCGGACGTCGTGATCGGCGACGGGGTCGACGCCATCCATGGGGTCTTGAAGGGAGCCGTGGGTTACATTCCCTTTCTCAAGGGGCTGGCCGATGCCCGCGGCGGCGACCGTGAAGTCCGGGAACGGGCCCTGCGGCAGGCGCTGGGAACGATCGCCGGCATTGATGACTCCCTGCGTCGGGAATACGTGCTGCAGGAAGCTGCCGAGGTGTTCGGCCTGCAGGCGGATCTTCTGCGGGAGGCCGTGGAGAAGGAAGCGGCCGGCGTCCGGCAGGGGCGAAGAGCGAATAAGGAACCCGGCCCCGGGGGCAAGCCCGGCTCAGATGAGGCCACCGCAACCGTCAAGCGCCGAACCGGACCACAGGTTCGACGCTCCCTGGCGCAAGTCAGCGCGGAGCCCATCGAGGCCGACATGCTCTCACATATCCTGTTGGACGACTCGGGTGAGGCCGCCCGTGTTTTTCTGGCAGAACGCGGTGACCTGGAGCTCAGCCGATCCGAGGCCCGGACCCTGGTGGACGAGATTTCCACCTGGGCGGTCGAGGGCGGCACGGGACGTTCGCCCAGGGACTTCATTGAAGACCGGTGGAACTCCCTCGGCGACAGGGCGTACCGTGATTATGTCAGCCAGTTGATCAGCAAGGAGGACCGCCCTGACGGCACCGATTTCATCAAGGTCATCAAGGATTGTCTCGGACGGCTTGGACATGATTCCAGGCCAGCCGAGGTCCGACGGGGTTCAGTGCACACGGGGGAATAAGGCGCATATGGAAAACAAGCAGTTCGACGCCATCATAAAAAAGATCCGCAAGGAGGCCACCGCGAAAGGTGGTTACATCCTGCACGACCAGATCAACGAGATGCTGGGCGATGAGGTCGACGTCAAACAGATCGAACGTATTTACGAGAAACTGGGCGAACTCCAGATCGACTACTACGACTCCGAGACCGAGGCCAAGGAGAAGTTGTCCCGGCGCAAGAAAAAGGAAAAGAAGAAGATCGCCGCCGCCCGCAAGGTTTCCCGGACCCACGTCAAATATGACGACCCGGTTCGCATGTACCTGCGCGAGATGGGACGCGTCCCCCTGCTGACCCGGCAGGGCGAGGTCAACCTGGCCCGCCGCATGGAGGATGGGCGCATCGCCATCATCGAGGCGACGATTCGTTCCAGCCACGCACTCAACGAACTGCGCCAGACCGCCGGTCAGTTGCTGGCCGAATCCATCCACCTGGATGAGGTGATCCAGCACGACACCAGCACCTGGAACGTGCACCTGTCGGCCAAGAAGGAAGCCAAGCGGATCCACCGGGCCCTGGACAGGATCGAGGCCTGGCAAAAGGAGATGAACGAGGAGCACACCGAACTGGAGACCTGCACCAACGGGACCCGCGCGGCCATCCTGACGCGCATGATCCAGACCCGGGAGAAGAAGATTCTCGAGACCTTCATGGATCTTCATCTGGCGCCGGCGCAGATCGAACAGCTGGCCAACAAACTCATGCTCGTCCAGGGGAAGGTCTGCGATCTGCACGCGCGCATCGCCCTGGCGGAAGAGGACGTCGGGGTGCCCTTCGCCGAAATGAGCACGGTGCTGAAGAGCAAGAACATCAAGAAAGGCCGGAAGGAAAACATCGAGGAGGCCTACCAGGTCGTACGCAGCCTGCGCAAACGGACCCAGGATATCGAGAGGGAAATCGGCCTGACCGGTGATCAGCTCAGCCGGATCGGCAACGAAATCGTGATGGGCAAGCAGCAGGTGGATACGGCTCAGCGCGAGATGATCGAAGCCAACGTCCGGCTCGTGATCAGCATCGCCAAACGCTATACCAACCGGGGCCTGGAGTTCCTGGACCTGATCCAGGAGGGCAACAGCGGTCTGATGCGTGCCGTGGAGAAATTCGATTACCGCAAGGGCTACAAGTTCTCCACCTACGCCACCTGGTGGATTCGGCAGGCCATCACACGGGCCATCGCCGATCAGGCTCGCACCATCCGCGTGCCCGTGCACATGATTGAGGCCATCAACAAGGTGAATCGGGCCAACCGGCATTTGCTGCAGGAGTTGGGCCGGGATCCCAAGCCCGAGGAAGTGGCGAACTTCCTGGAGATGCCCCTGGAAAAGGTCCAGGGTGTGCTGCAGGCCTCCATGGAACCGGTCAGCCTGGATCGGCCCATCGGGGAGGACGAGGACAGCAACCTGAGTGATTTCATTGAGGACGACACCGCTCCTTCGCCCGCCCGCATGGCCGCCCACAGCATGCTCAAGGATCAGATGCAGCGGGTGCTGAGTACCTTGACCCGCCGCGAGGAGAAGGTCATTCGCCTGCGCTTCGGGCTGGGCGACGGGACCCCCCGGACCCTGGAGGAAGTCGGCACAATCTTCAAGGTGACGCGCGAACGCGTGCGGCAGATCGAGGCCAAGGCCCTGCGAAAGCTTCGCCATCCAAGCCGGAGCCGCAAGCTCAAGGGTTACGGGGAAATGGTTTGACCAGGTCTGGGGGATCAATTATCTTGCCCCTCCCGGTCCCGGGCCTATAGCTCAGTTGGTTAGAGCAGCCGGCTCATAACCGGCCGGTCCCTGGTTCAAGTCCAGGTAGGCCCACCAAGGCCTCTTCAGGACGGAGGCGGGACGGCGGCAAGTCCCTGGAAATCGGATGGGCGATTAGCTCAGCTGGCTAGAGCGCTCGCCTCACACGCGAGAGGTCACTGGTTCGAGTCCAGTATCGCCCACCATCCGAATTCGGGTCGGAGTCTGGCGGAAGGCGGCCGGGCTCGGCAGAACAGGGCGGCAACTGATACGAGTGGACGGATGCAGGGGCGCTTCGGTGCCCTTTTTTCTTTGCTCGGATCGGTATAATCAGGGTTAACCCTGTCAGGGATTGACACTTGGCATAGCCCGGGACCTGATGGTAGAATTCATTTTGCCGCAAAAGGGGAGGTTGCCGGTTGGATCCCGAAGTGATGCTCAATCTGATGGTGGAGTTGGCCGGGCTCGAGGAAGAACTCGCCGACGCCAAGGCTACCCTGACTCACCACACCAAGCGCGACCAGCATTTGCGCCAGTTGCAAGAGGAATACGAAGCCGACGCCGCCCAGGCCGAGGCCAAGGGCCGGGATGCCGCCGCCACCCTGAGGGGAACCGAGGGCCGGATCCAGGATATCGACCAGACTCTGGCCCGTAAACGGGACCAGGTGATCGGGATTTCCGACCGCCGCCAATACAAGGCCCTTCAGGCCGAAATCAAGGCGCTGGAAACCGAACTTGACCGCCTGGAAACCGGGGCCATTGAACTGATGGACGACGTCCGCTCCAAGGACCGGCAGACGGGCCAGGCCAAGGGTGAACGGGATTCCCAGGCAGACCGCGGCTCCGTCGAACTGGCCAGAATGGGTGAGGAAACAATCCGGGCCCGGGCCGCCGAGCAGGAGCTCGCCGGCGAGATCGAGCGGCTCACGGGACTGTTGCCGGACAAGATCGCCCGGCACGTTGTTCGTCTCCGGACCCAGTATCCCCAGACCGTGGTCCGTGTCCAGGCGGGGGCCTGCGGCGGATGCTTCAGCCTATTGCCGGCCCAGCAGGGGATCGACGCCGAACAAGGCCGGGCCCTGGTCCGTTGTCCATCCTGCGCCCGGTACGTCGTTCACAAGTCCTGGCAGTGAGCCTGCTTTTTGTCACCGCAACCCTAAGGAAAGACCATCAGGATGACCACACGGAAACCGGAAACCCTCACCGAACTTCTGAAAACCCTGGAGCGCAGCGGCGATCTGCGGTCCCTGGCCCGCGAATGCGGACTTTCGGTCCGGGAGTTGAGACGGCGCCTGTCGATCTGGCGCCGGGAACTCGTCGATGACGAGGCACAGAATCTTGGCGCGGAGACCGTCGAGGAAAGTCGGGATAAATCCAGGCCGCGCAAGGAGATCGCCAGAAAAAATCCTGGCTCCGACCAGTGGCCCGAGTTATCTGCCGCCGCGACCCTGGTCAAATCCCCTCTGCCGGCACGGGGCCGGCCGGTCCTGGAGATCTTCACGGACGGGGCCAGCCGCGGCAACCCCGGCCCGGCGTCCATCGGGATCGTGTTCAAACTGAAGGGCGGCGTGGAGCTCGCCGAGCACTGCGAGACCATCGGTCGGGCCACCAACAACGTGGCCGAGTACCGCGCGGTTGTCGCGGCGCTGGAGCACTGCCAGCGTTGGGGAATCAAACGGGTTCATCTGAACATGGACAGTGAACTCATCGTCCGGCACCTACACGGAACCTACCGGGTCAAGAGTCCGGACCTGCGTCCCCTGTATCAGCAGGTCGTCTTCCTGAGCAAGGGTCTCGATGAATTCCGTGTCCGTCACATCAAGCGCGCCCTGAACGGACACGCGGACGCTTTGGCGAACCGGGCCCTGGATGCCGGCTGCATTTAACCCGGATTATTTCTGTGACAAGGGTGTCGAAACGGTCTATCATGACTGGGTGAGAAGTCGGGGAGGCAGTCGCGTGCCTTCCAAATCATTGATTCGGGAGGTTCGAGGAAAGTCCGAGCTCCACAGGGCAGGGTGCTGGTTAACGGCCAGGGGGAGTGATCCCACGGAAAGTGCCACAGAAAATATACCGCCCCGCCGGATTGGTCCGGAAACGGATTCGTCCGGAGTCGGGGTAAGGGTGAAATGGTGAGGTAAGAGCTCACCGCGCTCCTGGTGACAGGAGCGGCAGGGTAAACCCCACCTGGAGCAAGACCAAATAGCGGAGGATGAGGTGGTCCGCCTCGCAATCACTCCCGGGTAGGTCGCTGGAGGTCGTCGGTAACGGCGGCCCGAGATACATGACTGTCGCCGCCGTTTCCCTCGGGAACGGTCGGTAACAGGACTCGGCTTACGACCGGCTTCTCACGTCAAACCGCAGGATCCGGACCGGTTCCGGATGACACAGTCCCGGCGCCGGCGTCGGGGATTACGCGGAAGGCGTGAAGGCATTGGCACATCCTGTCGACAACACTCTCCATTCAGGTATCCTGTCCGGACGGCCCTGGCTGTTGACTTCCACCGTGTCCGAAGACACCGTGACGCGGATCCGTGCCAAAGTCCCTCTCGATTTCCAGGTGTCCGATTGCCTGCTGCAGGTGCTGGCGGGCCGCGGCATGACGGAAAACCGTGATTTGGAACAGTTCTTCTATCCTTCCCTCGATCATCTCCACGACCCCTTCCTGCTGACTGAAATGGACCGCGCGGTCGAACGGATGTTCCAGGCTGTGCGGGACGGCGAGCGGGTGGCCGTCCACGGGGATTTCGACGTGGACGGGATCACCGGCAGCGCCCTTCTGTTTGAGACGATCTCCGCCCTGACAGTAGATGGATCCCGGGTCCTGCCCGAAACGGCTTTCATTCCCGACCGCGCCACCGATGGGTACGGCGTGGCCGACCGCATGGTCCGCGAGTGGGCGGGCCGCGGCGTGACCCTGCTGATCACCGTCGATACCGGCGCGGCCGCGGTGACGGAGATCTCCCTGGCCCGGGACCTGGGCATGGACGTCATCGTTCTTGACCATCATATCTTCGACGTGCGGCCACCGGCCACGGCCCTGGTCAATCCGCGTAGGGACGGCGCGACCTATCCCAACGATGAGTTGTGCGGGGTTGCGGTCGCCTTCAAGTTCGCCCAGGCTCTCAAGCTGAAGGAACCTGGTTGCCTGCCCGACGATTTCCTGGTAAGCGTTCTGGATCTGGTGGCCCTGGGGCTGGTGGCCGATCAGATGGCCCTGGTCGGGGAAAACCGGATCCTGGTCAAGAAAGGCCTGGAGAGGTTCAACGACCGCTCGAGCATCCGGCCGGGGCTGGCGGCATTGTTGGCCGTCAGCGGACTGGACCGGGGGTTCCCCGTGACCACCGGAGATTTCGCCTACCAGTTGGCCCCCCGCATCAATGCCTGTGGACGCATCGGGCGCGTCATGTCGGCCCTGGAGCTTCTGCTGACCCGGGATCCGGACACCGCGCGCGCCCTGGCCGAAGAGGCGGACCGAACAAATACCCGGCGCAAGGAGCAGGATCTCCTGTTGAAGGGAGAGGCCATCGACATGGCCCTGCCCTACGTCCAGCGCGGTGATCCCGGACTGGTGCTGGCTTCCTCATCCTGGCACAAGGGCATCATCGGGATCGGCGCCGCCCGGTTGGTGGAACAGTTCCAGTTGCCGGTGATCCTGATAGCCGAGGAGGGAGGCGAAGCCCGCGGCTCGGCACGCAGCGTGCCCAATGTCGACGTGAAGGTCGTCCTGGATCGTTGTTCCGGTTTTCTGGCTCGTCACGGGGGACATTCCCAGGCGGCCGGGATGACTCTGCGGTCCGGTGACATCGACGCTTTCCGCACGGCCTTCCTCAAAGAACTTCTTACCGAGCCCCATTCCGGTCCCGTGCCCGAGGGGTACGACCTGGATCTGAGTCTGGGCTCCATGGGATCCAAAGAGGTCGCCCGCCTGGTGGGCGAGTTCGAGTTTCTGGAGCCCTTCGGCTCGGGCAATCGCAAACCCGTTTTCCGCTGCGAGGGTCTACGCCTGCAGAAACCTCCTACGTACCTGAGCGGCGGCGCCCACCTGCGTTTCGCCTTTCGCGGTCCCTCCCGCGCCAACAGCAACGACACGCCGGCCCTGAGCCGGGAGTTCGTTTCCTTCGGCAGCGGGGACGCCTGGCGCAGGATGCTGGAGGCAAACGGCTTCCAGCCCCGGGATCTGCTGGACCGCCAGTGGGACATCCTGTTCCAGATCAGCCGCAGCACCTTCCGACCACGCAACGGGAACTACGACCCCGTGCAGCAACTCCTGGTCGATATCCGGCCCGCGGTGAACCAATGAGTCCCGGCGGTCAGGCAGTGGATGTCGACCTCAAAGCCCTGATGGAAACCTTGTGGGCGAAGGTCCGCGTCTACAATCCCCAGGCCGATGAGGACAAGATCTGGTTCGGCTACCGGTTCGCCAAGGATGCCCACGAAGGGCAGAAACGCAAGAGCGGCGAGCCCTTCTTCGTGCACGCCATGACCGTTGCCACCATCCTCGCCGACCTGCGGCTCGACGTGGACACCCTGATCGCGGCCATGGTGCACGACGTGGTCGAGGACACCGACTACGAGATGAAGGATATTCGCCAGCGCTTCGGTAAAGATGTCGCCCACATGGTCGACGGGGTGACGAAGATCAGCGGTATCCGGGCGGTGAACAAGGAGGCCCGTAAGGCGGAAACCTACCGCAAGCTGGTGTTGGCCATCGCCCAGGACCCGCGGACGGTTTTGATCAAGCTGGCCGACCGGCTGCATAACATGCGGACCCTCAGCTATCTCAAGGAAGATCGCCAGCAGGATATCGCGCAGGAGACCATGGATGTCTACGCGCCCCTGGCCAACCGGTTCGGCATCGCCAAGATCAAGTGGGAGCTGGAGGATCTGGCCTTCAAGGTCCTGCAGCCGGAACGCTATTTCGAGATCGAAGCGGGCATCAATCAGACACGAACCGAACGGGAACGACTGATCCAGAAGATCGTCACTCCTCTGCACGAGGCCCTCACCGAGGCGGGCATCCAGCACGAGATCAGCGGTCGGCCCAAGCATTTCTACTCCATCTACCGCAAGATGAAGGCCCAGGAAATCGGTCTGAACCGTGTCTACGACCTGCTGGCCCTGCGTGTCATCGTCAATACCAAGACCGACTGCTACCACGCCCTCGGAGTACTGCACAGCCAGTTCCCGCCTCTGACCGACCGCATCAAGGACTACATCGCGACCCCCAAGGCCAACATGTACAAGAGCATCCACTCGACTGTCCAGGTGCCCGGCGGCAAGCACATCGAGGTGCAGATCCGGACCGAGGAAATGCACGACCGGGCCGAACTGGGCATCGCTGCGCACTGGCGCTACAAGGAAGGCGGCGGGGCCGACCAGGCGGATCTGGCCGAGATGGTCAAGTGGCTGCGCCAGATCATGGTATGGGAAGAGGATGTGGCCGACGCCCAGGAGTTCATGGAGACCCTCAAGATCGATTTCTTTCGGGAGGAGGTGTTCGTGTTCAGTCCCGGGGGTGATGTCTTCCAGCTGCCTCGCGGGGCCACGCCGCTGGACTTCGCCTTCCGCATCCACAGCGAGGTCGGTTTCCGTTGCATCGGGGCCAAGGTCAACGGCCGGATCGTCACCTTGCGCAGTGAGCTGCGGAACGGCGACACGGTGGAAATCCTCACCAGCAAGATGCCCAACCCCAGCGCCAGCTGGCTGGAGGTCGTCAAGACCAGCCGAGCCAAGCATCACATCCGGCGCTGGATAAAATCCACCCAGTTCAAGGAAAGCGTCAAGCTGGGGCGGGATATCCTCGAGAAGGAACTGAAGCGGGCCCACCTCAAGATCAAGGTGGACGACCTGCTGGACGTGGCCCAGCAGATGGGCTATGCCGAGCTCGACAAGCTGCTGGCCGCCGTGGGCCGGGGCGACATCACCCACATGAAGGTGGTGGGCCGGGTCGCCCCCGATCCGGAATCGGCGGCCGAAAAAGTCCTGTCCAAGGGCAAGGATATCTATGAATCACTGCTGGGCCGTTCGACCTCGGGCGTACGGGTCGCGGGGGAGGACAATCTGATGGTCTCTTTCGCCCGCTGTTGCCAGCCGATTCCCGGCGACGGCATCGTGGGGATCGTCACGCGGGGGCGGGGGGTGTCGGTCCACCGGGCGGGATGCTCCAACCTCAACGATCCCAACCTGGAGCCCGAACGGCTGATCGAGGTCTCCTGGGATTCGGCGCCCGGTCAGACCTTCATGGTCAAGCTCATCATCCAGGCCCAGGACCGCAAGAACCTGTTGGTGGACATCAGCAACACGATCAGCCAGACCAGCACCAACATCGCCAGCGGGGAATTCCATGCCGAGGACGACCTGGCCAAGGTCACCCTGGTGGTCGAAGTGCGCAATCTGAACAACCTGGAAAAGCTCCTCAAGGTTCTGGGCAAGGTCAGCGGCGTCCAGACCATCGAACGTTACCAGTTGGGCGTCGGCCCGAGCTGACCGACAGGAGAACCCTTGCGTTGTGTCGTCCAGAGAAGTGGGCCCGCCTCCGTCCTGATCGGCGGGGAAACCGTCGGCCGCATTGAAAGGGGGTTGGTGGTCCTGGCGGCCTTCGGGCCGACGGACACATCCTTTGAACTGGCCTGGATGGCACGCAAGCTGCCGCGCCTGCGCATCTTCAACGATCCAGAGGGAAAGATGAATCTGTCGCTGCAGGAAGTCGGCGGCGGGATCCTGCTGGTATCCCAGTTCACCCTGTACGGCAATTGCCGCAAGGGTATGCGCCCGAGTTTCGTCGGTTCCGCTCCGGCGGATGTGGCGCAACGGCTTTACGGGGAATTCGGTCTGCTGCTGAGGCGGGAATGGCCCACCGTGGCCGAAGGTGAATTCGGGGCGATGATGCAGGTCTCCCTGGTCAACGACGGGCCGGTCACCCTGATAATCGACCGGGAAGCAGCCGGGGGAGATGGGGCCGATGCTTGACCCGAAGCACCTGTCGCCTTTCCTGGACTGGCCCGAAGGTCTGGTGCTGGTTCTGGCGTCCCGTTCGCCGCGCCGCGCCGAACTGCTCACCGTGGCCGGTATTCCCTTCGAGGTCTGTCTGGCCGGGGACATCGAGTCGGAACTGGCGGCCTCGCTGGTCGATCTTCACGGAAATCCGGCCGCCTATGCCCTGACGCTGGCGGAGGCCAAGGCCAGGGATGTATCCACGCGACAGCCCGGGCGTCTGGTGCTGGGTGCCGATACGGTGGTTGTCCACGGGGGGGACATCTTGGAAAAGCCAGGTGACTCGGAAGATGCGGTGCGGCTGTTGACCCGTCTGGCCGGCCGGCGTCATACGGTCATCTCGGCGGTTGCCCTGGTGGGAGGGGCGGCCGGACAGACCGGTGTTTTCGCCTACGAGCAAACCGGGGTCGAGTTTCTTCCCCTGACGCCGGCGGCCATCGAACGGTACGTGGCCACCGGGGAGCCCATGGACAAGGCCGGAGCCTACGGCATCCAGGGCTTCGGGGCGATGATGGTTCGGGGAGTCCAAGGCTGCTATTTCAACGTGATGGGTTTGCCTCTGGCCAGGCTGGGGGAGCTGCTGAAGGGAGTGCTGGCATGAGTTCGCTGCCCTTTCCTTTCCCGGTGGTGGCCTGGGATGACGGTGAGGTCGTTCTGATCGACCAGACGGTCCTGCCGGACCGGCTCGTCTGGCGGCGGTGCGCCGATATCCCCGCCCTCTGCCGGGCCATCGTCGAACTGGCCGTCCGGGGCGCACCGGCCATCGGTGTGGCCGCGGCCCACGGCCTGGCCCTGTCCTGGCGCCTGGCAGCCGCCCGGGGCGGGGATACCAGGGGCATGCTGGAATGTCTGGAAAACGATCGCCGGCTCCTGGCGGCCACCCGTCCCACGGCGGTCAACCTCTTCTGGGCCCTTGACCGTGTGGGGGCCCTGGCCCGGCGTTTGGTGACCGAGGGTGGCAGTCCCCAGCAGATCGGGACCGCCCTTTTGGCTGAAGCCCGCCAGGTCCTGGACGAGGATGTCGCCATGTGCCGGGCCCTCGGCCGTGCGGGGGCGGAACTGCTGCCGGATTTCGCCACGGTCCTGACCCACTGCAACGCCGGCGGCCTGGCCACCGGAGGTTACGGCACCGCCTTGGGCGTGATCTACGGCGCCAGGGAAGCCGGCAAGACCGTTCGCGTCTATGCCGATGAGACCCGCCCCCTGCTGCAGGGGGCCCGGTTGACGGCCTGGGAACTGGCCGACCAGGGCATCGACGTGACGGTGATCTGCGATTCGGCCGCCGCGACCGTTCTGCGGCGGGGCCGGATCGATGCGGTCATCACCGGGGCGGATCGCATCGCCGCCAACGGGGACGCCGCCAACAAGATCGGCACCTATCCGCTGGCCGTGCTGGCGGACCGCCATGACGTGCCGTTCTACATCGCCGCCCCTGCCTCGACCTTCGACCCGGACACCGCCACAGGCGTGGACATCATCATCGAGGAGCGCGATCCCGTCGAAGTGCACCGTTGGGGAGAGGTCCGGGTCACCCCCGAGGCGTCCGCCGCCTGGAACCCGGCCTTCGACGTGACGCCGGCTGAGCTCATCACGGCCTTCATCACCGAACACGGTGTGCTGCGGCCTCCTTTCGAGAACACCCTGCTGCCGGTCCTTGCGCGCTGACGGCCGCCGGATGAAGCCCCGCGGTGTCTGGATTTCCGGGCTTTAGCCGGGTCGGGTTTCCTTGACAAAGTTCTTTCCCTTTGCTAGCTTACCCGTCCTGCAATGGGCGGATTTTCCCGATTTATCCGACCTGGCCAAGGGTCAAGAATGTGCCGAGAATTTGTGGGCTTTCGGCTCTTCTTGTTGCAGAAAAACAGGTTACGCGACCGCTGAACCCGGCCGACGCGTTGGCGCGCGGGTGTGTTCAGTGGTTTTGATTGCCACCGGAACAACCGGTGAGGCCGGCATTTCGAGGAGAAAATCCGTGAAGACCTATAGCATGAAGCTGGACGAAATCGCCAAGGACTGGCTGGTGGTGGATGCCGAGGATATCGTCCTGGGCCGTCTGGCCACCCAGGTGGCCACTTTTCTGAGGGGCAAGCACAAGCCCACCTTCACGGCCAACCTGGACATGGGCGACAACGTCATCGTCCTGAATGCCGCCAAGGTGAAGCTCACCGGCCAGAAGCGCGAGAAGAAGGTCTACCTGAGCCACACCGGTTATATGGGCGGCCAGCGGGTGACCACGATGAAGAAGCTGATGGAGAAGCGCCCCGAGGAAGTCATCCTGCGCGCCGTCAAGGGCATGCTGCCCAAGACCCGCCTCGGACGCAAACAGCTGACGAACCTGAGGGTGTACGCGGGCGGGGAGCATCCCCACGGGCCGCAACAGCCGAAGATCGTCGAACTGTAGGGACAGCATTTCCTGGATGTCCTGAATGTCCTGAAAGACCTGAGCGAAGGCCCGCAGGCCGCGCTCGCCTGGAGGAAGAAAAGTTGGAAGAAAGATATTACGCCACGGGACGCCGAAAGACCGCCGTCGCCCGCGTCTGGATCACCCAGGGTTCGGGCCAGATCAAGGTCAACAACCGGTCCGTAGAGGAATATTTCGGTTTAGCCGTACGTCAGCAGGCCCTGCGGCCGTTGACCAGCCTGGGTGTCGAGGGCGAATTCGACATCTGGTGCACCGTCAAGGGCGGCGGGATCTCCGGTCAGGCGGGCGCCTTGCGCCACGGCCTGTCCCGTGCTCTCGTGGTCGCCAACGAAGATTACCGCAAGCCCCTGCGCAAGCACGGATTCCTGACCCGCGATCCCCGTATGGTGGAGCGCAAGAAGTACGGTCAGCCGGGCGCCAGGAAGCGGTTCCAGTTCTCCAAACGCTAGGCCGGATCAGCCGGAGCCAGCGTTTGGCGTCAAACGGTCCCGTGGTCAACGGAATGGTTGGTCGCGGACCGGAAATTACACACCCGGCCGGAGGAGTGGAACAGGTGGCACCTGGCCTGATCTTCTCTGGGGTGTTTTTCCATCTCCTTAGATGGCCGGGGAGGCTCAACCTTTGTTAGTTGGAGGCAATCATGGCTAATGTCGGTCTGAAAGACCTGCTGGAAGCGGGAGTCCATTTCGGACACCAAACCCGCAAGTGGAATCCCAAGATGAAGCCCTACATCTTCATTGCCCGGGGTGGCATCTACATCATCGATCTGCAGAGGACCCTGCGGGCACTGAACAAGGCCTGCGACTTCCTCAAGACCGTCGGCGCCAAGGGCGGCACCGTCCTTTTCGTCGGTACCAAGAAACAGGCCAAGGTCGCCATCCGCGAGATGGCTGAAAAGGCCGGCATGCCCTACGTGACCGAGCGCTGGCTGGGGGGGATGCTGACCAACCACCAGACCATCTACAAGAGCGTCCAGAAGCTCGAAGAGATCGAAGCCATGATGAACGACGGCCGCATGGAGAACTTCTCCAAGAAGGAGCAGCTTGAGTTCAGTCGTAAATTCGCAAAGCTCAATACCAACCTGGGCGGCATCCGCAAGATGAAGGGCGTTCCGGACGCGGTGTTCGTCGTGGACACCGCCGAGGAAGAAACCGCCGTGCGCGAGGCCAACAAGCTGGGCATTCCGGTCATCGGCATCGTCGATACCAATTGCGACCCCACCCTGATCACCTTTCCCATTCCCGGCAACGATGACGCCATCCGCGCCATCACCCTGTTCACCAGGGTGGTCGCCGAGGCCATCGAAGAGGGCCGCAAGACCAAGGCCGAGGGCAAGGATCAGGGCGTTGACATGGCCGAGGCGAAGGACGAGCCCAAAACCGCCAGCGCCACTCTGGCCGGTGACGACAGCAAGGTCGAAGCCGCAGACGGATCTCCTGCCGCAACCGAACCGGTCGAACCGGTCGAAGCCGCCAAGGGTGCCGAGGGTGCCGAAAAGTCGGCCAATCAGGATTGACGCGATAATCATTGCGGGAGGGCCCGGCCCCAACCGGGGTCGGGCCTCCGTTACAATAAATGGGCCGGCTATCGTTCCGGCAGAGTCAACAACTCTCCCTCCGCGGCCCCGAATGAGGGTGGGACAGGGAAATCTGGAGGAGTCATGGATATCACCGCGAAGATGGTCAAGGAGCTGCGTGAGGCTACGAACGCAGGGATGATGGATTGCAAGAAGGCCCTTCAGGAGTGCGACGGCGACATGGAAAAGGCCGGCGAATACCTGCGCAAGAAGGGAATCGCTTCGGCCGCGAAAAAGGAAGGCCGGGCCACCAGCCAGGGGGTCGTGGGCAGTTACATCCACATGGGTGGCAAGGTCGGCGTCCTGGTGGAAGTTTCCTGTGAAACCGATTTCGTGGCCCGAACCGACGATTTCCAGGAATTCGTCCACAACGTGGCCATGCATATCGCTGCGGCCAGCCCCATTGCCGTGGCCCGGGAAGAGGTCGATCCCTCCCTGGTCGAAAAGGAGAAGGAGATCTACCGGGGCCAGATGGAGGAGCAGGGCAAGCCCGCCGAAATGATCGACAAGATTGTTGAAGGCAAGGTGGACAAGTATTACAGTGAATTCGTCCTGCTCGAACAGAAGTACGTCAAGGACCCTGACATGACGGTGGCGGACTACCTCAAGTCCATCATCGGCTCCCTGGGCGAAAACATGCAGATCAAGCGTTTCGCACGCTTCCAGATCGGCGGTTAGCCAGGAGCGCCTCACAGCCCGGGTCTTGCGCCCGGGCTTTTTTTTGTGGATGGGCCGGCATTCCTCCGGGAGCCGGCGGATCAGGGATGGATTGCGGTTCCCCTCCGGCGGGACCCCACTCGGAAAGGTCGCACACCGGTGAAATTCACGCGTATCCTCCTGAAATTGAGCGGCGAAGCCCTGATGTCCGAGGGCGAGCAGTACAGCCACCGGAAACTGACCGGTCTGGCCCAGGCCGTGGCCCAGGTCGTGCAGCAAGGCGTCCAGGTGGGGATCGTGGTCGGCGCAGGGAACATCTTCCGTGCCCGCTCGGCCAACCTGGAGATCGTCGACCGGGTGACCGCCGACAACGTGGGCATGCTTGGTACGGTGATGAATGCGGCCATCATTCGCGACTACCTGCGGGCCGAAGGCCTGCGGGCCAAGGTCTTGAGTCCCCGGGAGCAGCGTCCGTTGACCAAGTCCTTCGCACGGGACGACGCCTTGGCCCTGATGCAGTCCGGGCATGTGCTGCTTTTCGCCGGAGGAACCGGTAATCCCTATTTCACGACCGACTCCGCCGCCGCCCTGCGCGCCCTGGAAATCAGCGCGGATGTCCTGCTCAAGGGCACCCAGGTGGACGGGGTCTACGACAAGGATCCCCACCGGTACGACGACGCCCGACGCTTCGAGCAGCTGACCTACGACGAGGTCATCGACCAACGCCTGCAGGTCATGGACCTCACCGCGGTCACCCTGTGCGCGGAACAGGGGCTGCCGATGTTCGTATTCGATATGTCGGATCCGGACAACCTCGTCAACGTCATCGCCGGCGAGCAGCCGGGAACCTGGATCAAAAAGGAGACACAGTCATGAGCGCCGAAGCCAGGGGAAACGCCGAATTGTCCATGGAGGAAGTCATTGAGATGATGAAGGGCCGCCTGGGCCGCATTCGCACCGGCAAGGCCACGCCAGCCATCCTCGAGGGAATCAAGGTCGAGTACTACGGGGTCATCACTCCGCTGAACCAGCTGGCGACCGTGGCCGTGCCTGAACCCCGCCTGTTGACGGTCAAGCCCTTCGACCGCGGCACCATCGGCGAGATCGAAAAGGCGATCCAGGCCGGCAACCTGGGCTTCAATCCCGCCAGCGACGGCATGATGATCCGGATCCAGATTCCGGAACTGACGGAGGAAAGTCGCAAGGAGCTCGGCAAACAGGCCGGGGAATATGCCGAGGAGGGCAAGATCGCCGTTCGCAAAGTGCGCCAGGAGGCCAACGACACCCTGAAGAAGGAACAGAAGGACGGCAACATCACTGAAGACGAATTCCACGGCGACCGGGACCAGGTGCAGAAGTTGACCGACCGTTTCTGCACGGAGATCGACAAGATCGTCACCGCCAAGCAGGCGGAAATCATGGAGTTGTAGGGGAAACGTTCATATGGCCTCACTACACGACATGGAAACCCTGGCGGACCTGGCCCTTGATGACCTGGTGGCCCGGGTGACCGAGCGGGGCGACCTGCCGGGCCATATCGCCATCATCATGGACGGCAACGGACGGTGGGCCCAGAAGCGGTTTCTACCCCGGTTGGCCGGCCACCGCGCGGGCCGCCACGCGGTGCGGCGCTGCGTGGAGATCTGCGGGCGGCTCGGCATCGACGTCCTGACCCTCTACACATTCAGTCAGGAAAACTTCAACCGTCCGGCCGCCGAGGTGAAGGCCCTCTGGCATTTCCTGCAAGAAACATTGGTCGCCGAACGGGATGAGCTCGACCAGCGGAATGTGCGACTGACCGCCAGCGGGGCCCTCGACCAGTTGCCGGACAAGGCTCGCCAGGCGCTGCAGAAGGCCATCGATGTCCTGGCCGGCAACACGGGTTTGACGCTCAATCTGGCCCTGGCCTACGGCGGCCGGCAGGAAATCCTGCGAGCGGCCCTGCACCTCGCCGAGCGCTTGAACCGTGGCGAAATCAAGGTGGACGAGGTCACCGAAGACGAATTCGCAAAGGGGCTCTACTCTCCACGGTTGCCGGATCCCGACCTGGTCATCCGTACCAGTGGCGAGGCGCGTCTCAGTAATTTTCTACTCTGGCAGACGGCCTATTCGGAAATGCTTATCACCCCGGTGTTGTGGCCCGACTTCGATCAGCGGGACCTCCTGCTCGCGGTGGCCGACTTCCAGAACCGCGAACGCCGTTTCGGCGCCCTGCCCGCGGACCGGACCGATGGTGGCCAGGAGAACGGGAATTCCCTGTTGGATCCCGCCCGCTGGAAGCGCCTCCTGAAGGTCCGCCCGTGAATGAGGAGACCAGACCCCGCACACTGCGCCGCTTCCTGAACGCCGGTATCCTGCCCCGGATTGCCGTCATCCTGGTCGGTGTTCCCTGCCTGTATTTCATCACGCTGCGGGGCGGTCTGTTCTTTCTGGTTCTGGCCGATCTGATCATTCTTCTCGGCCTGCGGGAATTCTACGTTCTGATGCGCGCCAAAGGCTACGAACCCTTCGAGGCCCTGGGCTACTTCTGCGCCCTGGCCATCAGTTGGTACGCCTGGAGCCAGGGTGTGGGGGTTCCGCTCATTCTGACCGGCAGTCTTTTGCTCATCATGGTGCGCGAACTGTTCCGCCGGGACATGTCCAAATCCCTCGCCCACATCGCGGTAACAATTTTCGGAATCATGTACATCGGCTGGATGGGCAGCCATCTAGTGATGCTGCGGCAGTTGCCCGTGGCCCTGGGCCTGGATGACAATATCGGGGCCCGGCTGGTCTTCTTCGCCGCCCTGGTGACCTGGGCGACGGACACGGGGGCCTTCCTGTGCGGGGTGGCCTTCGGCCGGCACAAACTGATACCCCGGATCAGTCCCAAGAAGACGGTGGAAGGCGCCGTGGGTGGGCTGTTTGCCGCGGGGCTCTGCGGCTGGCTCTGCGCCAAGGGATTGACACCGTTCCTGACGCCCCTGGGCGCCACGGTGGTCGGCCTGATCACCGGTGTCATGGCCCAGCTTGGCGATCTGGTGGAATCCATGATCAAGCGGGATGCGGGCATCAAGGATTCGGCGGAGTTGATCCCGGGGCATGGAGGCGTCCTGGACCGCTTCGATTCCCTGCTGTTCACCGTGCCGGTGCTTTACTATTACTTCCGCTTTTTCATCATCTGATCCGCGAGACCCGCAAGGGGGAGGTGCTCAAGGCCATGAAACCGAATCCCACCGGACATCGTGATCATCATTGCCTGTATCCCTGCGGCCGGCCCCTGCTGGAATTCCCGTCACCCCTGCGCCTGATCGTGCTGGGGGCGACCGGGTCCATCGGGACCCAGACCCTGGACCTTGTGAAACGTCAACCGGACAAGCTCCAGGTGGCAGCCGTCAGTTGCCGGTCACGGGTTCCGGAACTTGTCGGCCTCCTGGAGGATCTGGCCGCGGCCTGCCCGGACCACGAGCTCCCCCTGGTGGCGGTGACCGACCCCGTGGCCCATGCCGCGGCAGCCGCCCTGCCGGGGCTGGGAAAACGTCTGCTCGGCCCAGGTCCCCGGGGACTGTTGGAGGCCGTGACAGAGGCGGCCGACGCCCATTGTCTGGTCAACGGTCTGGTCGGCGCGGTGGGGCTGGAGCCGACCCTCGCGGCGGCGGGGCGCGGCCTGCGGATCGCCCTGGCCAACAAGGAATCCCTGGTGGTCGGGGGCGAGTTGGTTGCCGAAGCCGTGATGGCCGGCGGCGCCGAGATCCTGCCGGTTGATTCGGAGCACGCGGCCATCGCTCAATGTCTGTCCGGGCGCAGGGAAGAGGAGATCAGGCGCCTGATCCTGACGGCTTCCGGCGGTCCCTTCCGGAAAACCAGCGCAGAGGATTTGGAGCGGGTGACTCTCGAGCAGGTCCTGAATCATCCCACCTGGAACATGGGGCCCAAGATCACTGTCGACTCGGCGACTCTTATGAACAAGGGGCTCGAAATCATCGAAGCCCATCACCTGTTCGGGGTTTCCTACGACAGGATCGACGTGGTGGTGCACCCCGGGTCCATCGTGCACTCCCTGGTGGAGTTCGTGGACGGCGCTCTGTTGGCGCAGCTCGGGACGCCGGATATGCGCATACCCCTGCAATATGCCATCAGCGGGGAAAAGCATTGGCCCCTGGAGACGGGCAGGCTAGATTTGGTCGAGACCGGGTCTCTCCTGTTTGAAGCTCCGGATCCGGTGCGGTTCCCTTGTCTGCGTCTGGCCCGCGAGGCCGGCGTGGCCGGCGGCGCCTCGCCCATTGTCCTCAACGCCGCAAACGAGGTAGCCGTGACGGCGCTGCTGAACGGCCGCATCGGGTATGGGGACATTCCGCACATCATCGAAGACAGTCTGGCGACCGAAGCGCCGGCCGAGGTGAATGACCTCGCCACCGCCCTGGCCGTCGATAATCAAGCCCGCAGGACGGCTGTCGGTCTCGTCGACCGCCGGCCCTCCGCCGGGGAATAGAGGTCGAAATTGTCCAGCAACATCATCACCACGATATTCGCCTTCCTGCTGACCCTGGGACTCGTGGTCATCGTTCACGAACTCGGGCATTTCCTGTTTTGCAAGCTGTTCGGGATCTACGTGAAGACCTTCTCCATCGGTATCGGCCCCAAGTTTCTCCGCAAGCGTTGGGGGGAGACCGAATACGTCCTGTCGGCCATCCCGTTCGGCGGCTACGTCAAGATGGCGGGCGAGGGGGTCATGGAGGAGATCCAGGACACCGGGACCTGGGAGGAAAGGAAGTATCCCCTGGGCACCGAGGAAGGCAACGCCGAGGCCGCGGGCATAGATGACCACATTCCGCCCCACCGGCTTCTGAACTCCCGGCCCGCGTGGCAGCGGTTGTTCGTTTTCATCGCCGGGCCCCTGTTCAACCTGGTGCTGGCGTTCGTGCTCTATACGGGGCTTGTCCTGAGCAACGGCCTGCAGAACATTCCCTTCACCACCGTGGGTGATGTCCGGGTCGATTCTCCGGCCGAGGTCGCGGGTTTCCAGGTCGGAGACAAGATCCTGAAGGTCAACGGCCGAGCCATGGAAAACTGGGGAGAGGTCGAAGAGGCCCTGGTCCCGGTGGAACTGCGGAAGACAGGGACGGTGCCTCCCTCGGCGGTGGAAGTCAGGCGAGAAGATGGGAAGGTGACCCTCGAACTGCAACCGGTGTTCGATGAGGGAGCGGGTTACTGGTCGCTGGGGCTGGAAGTCTGGAACACGACGGTCGGCCTGGTGAGAAGGAACGGTCCCGCCGCGATGCTCGGTCTTCGTCCGGGAGACGTGGTCCAGTCCGTGATGGGCCAGACCGTGACCTCATTCAGCAATATCGCCCGTATCATCAACGACCATCCGGAACAGTCCTTGGAGATCGTCTGGATCCGGGACGGACTGCGGATGAGCGGTGCGGTGGTGCCGGAACTCAAGGAAATCGAACCGGGCGTGATGAAGGGCCGCATCTTCATGGAACCCTTCTTCGCCTACGAGAAGGTCGGTTTCGGCACGGCCGTGGTCCTCGGGTACCAACGGACCATCGGGACCATCCAGGTCACCGTGAGCGTGCTGCGGGATTTCGTTTTCCGCAGGCTCGGCCTGGACGCCGTGGGTGGGCCCCTGCGGATCGGCCAGGCCGCCGGGGAGATGTTGAGCTGGAGTTTTTCGCACCTGATGTACTTCGTCGCCTTCTTCTCCATCAACCTGTTCCTGTTGAACCTGATGCCCATTCCGGTCCTGGATGGGGGACACGTGCTGTTCCTGCTGCTCGAGGTGGCCAGGGGCGGAAAACCGGTGCCCGAAAAGCTGCAGGCCATCGCCACGCAGGTGGGCCTGATCATCCTGCTTTTGTTCATGACCTTCGTCGTGGTGCTCGACGTCTGGAAGGTGACGGGACATTGACCCGGTGCGACCCCTGCTAGGATTCGGGGGGCGCGTCCGGCGGGGCGGGCTCGGGGTCCGGCAGAGGCCGGTCCAGCCGGTCCAGACCGGTGGAGGTCAACAGGGACTCCTGTTCGGCCTCGATCACGCGGCGGAGCAGGGCGCCGACCGCCTCGGAGCGGACCGGATCCAGAGGGACACCGGCCAGGGTCAGGGGCAGTGAGCTGTCACCCCAGGCCACGGCCAGGGAGTCCAGGAGCGCATCACCGGTCTCGCGGTCCAGGAGAGCCACTGTTTTGGCCCGTTCCAGGATGACCATGCGCTCCACGAAAACATATTCGTCCCCGGAGAGGTCGGCCAAGGTCAAAGGGGCGTCGTTCTTCTCGCACCCCGCGGCCGGAATCAGGCCCGGCAGCAGGAGCAGGATGAACAAGCGGCGGGAAGGGAATCTTGTCGTCATGGTCGTGTTTCCCGGTCAGAGTTTGCGGTGATTGTCACCCTGGTTGCCGGGAGCGGTCCCGGGCCCGGGGAAAGTGTTCGGGACCGTTCCCTGGGTGAGCTTTGACAAGGACATAACATCAGCGTCCCGGAATTTCCACGACAATTACCGGGTACGGGCGCCGGATGGAGCAGTGATTTGAAAATGGGCGAGTCGCCAGACAACGGACTGCGAAGGCCGGCCTCGAGCCGTCGTTCCGGTTCCCCGGCTGCCACCCGGCGGGGACTGGGTGTCCGCCTGGTCCCGGTTGTTGTCTGCGCCTTGTGCCTGCTGGGCTCTTTCCCCCGTACCGCCTTGGCCGATGAGGAACTGGACTACGGCCTGGAAACGCATCGTCTGTCCCGGATCGAAATCACCGGCAACACGTCTTATTCCGCTGGCGAACTCAAAAAGCTGCTGCGGATCCAGGAAGCCACCTGGACGCGCCCCCTGCACGTCGCGAAATACCGGCCCCACCTGGTGGATACCCAGGTCCACCTGCTGGAAACATTCTACCGCAACCGCGGGTTCCATCAGATTTCCGCCCGCCTGGATTCCATTTCCACCATTGCCCAGGAAGGGGATGTTCTGCACATCTCCATCGTGGAGGGTCCGCGTACGCTTATCGGTCGCGTGACCTTCGAGGGTAACGGACCAATTTCGGAGGCGCGGTTACGGGAGGCCATGTACCTGCTCGAGGACCAGCCCGCCCCCGCGGATCTGAACGCCTTCGGGGGCGACATCTACGCCATCCGCGACCTGTACCGGAAGGAGACCTATCTCGATGCCGCCGTCAGGCCGGAAATGACCATCGCCAAAGTTCCGGACGGTCCCGGCTACCTGGCTTTCATCATCTACCACATCAAGCCGGGTCACGACTACACCGTCGGGAGGATCAGACTGGCCGGCAACGTAATGACCCACGACAACCTGTTGCGCCGGGAACTGCTGATCACCGAAGGCCAGCCCCTGTACTGGCAACTGGTCGAAGATTCGCGACGCCAGCTGTTGGCCACTTCCCTGTTCCGGGACGTCACCATCGTGCCGGTGGCGGTGGACACCACGCTGGGCAGGGCGGATCTGTTGGTCAGGGTCATCGAACGCAAACCCGCTTTCTACGAGTTCGGCGTGGGGGTGGGAAGCCTGGAGAGGATCCGGGTCCTGGCCTCCTGGGGACACTACAACCTGTGGGGGACAGGCCGGCGGTTCCAGATCCGCACCCGCGTTTCCTGGAACGTTGAGGACGTGGTGGGCAACCCCATCAGGTTCGACCAGGGCCAGATCAATTACCGCGTGGACGCCGAGTACGTAAATCCCCATATCCGCAATAGTCGCTACAGTTTCTTCCTCGACCTTTACACGAAACGTGAAACCCGCGGCGAGTCCGGCCTGAACATGGTCAGCAACGGTTTCAACGTGGGCACGACCTGGAAGGCCAGTCGCCGGGTGACCAACAACGCCTACCTGGGCCTGAAGGTGACCTCACCGACCGTGCATCCCTACGCGCCGGACAGCCTGAAGGTGCGTTTCGATGAACTCGGCGCAACCTCGGACCAGACCCGTTCGATAAACTGGGCCATCTACATCGACCACCGGGACGATCTGTTTCAGCCCACCCGGGGCATGTACACCGTGGTCACGGCCAAGCTGGCCGGCGGCCTCATGGGCGGGGATTTCAGCTTCTTCAAATGGTCCACCGCCTGGCACAATTACCACGAGACCCCCGTCGGGGGAATCCTCGCCCTGCGGTTCATGGTGGGCGGCACCCGGCCCTACGGTCGATCACTGGACCAGGGACCCGACGGCGTGCCCTACGACGACCGCTTTTTCGCCGGGGGTTCCTCGACCGTGCGCGGCTACCGCCACAATTCCCTGGGTCCACAGGTGACGGACCAGGATGAACTGGACCGTCTCAACTACTCGTCGGACGTGTTGTTGCCCGACAATCCCGCCCGCGGCGGAAACTACCTGATGCTGACCAACGTGGAGTGGCGTTTCCCCCTGCCCTTGTTGCGGCGCTGGAAGTTCTCCAGCGTATTCTTCTTCGAGGGTGGGAACGTTTGGGCCCAGTTGAGTGATGTGCGGATGAGGGGGTTCCGGCCGACCTCCGAACCTGGCGATCCCCAGGATCCGGCGTCAACTAAGGATTGGGATTATCGTTACAGTTACGGGACCGGCATCCGTTTCGACACTCCCTTCGGACCTGTCCGCGTTGATGTGGGCTTCCCCCTGAAACGCGTGCGTTACGTGAGTGAAACCCGTGATGTCCAGGACCCGAAGACCATCTGGCATTTTTCCTTGGGGTATCCGTTCTGATGCGCTGGGTGAGACCACAGAAACTCCCTCTTATCGTTGCCTGGCTGGTGATCGCCGGGGTGGTGTACTGGCTGGGCTCTCACCCCTGGCTGGTGGCGCCGTACACTTCGAACCTGGTCAGCCGGCACCTGTTGCGTATCGAGGAGGGGGGACTGCGGGTCCGCGATTTCCGGGTCCGCCCCTTCGAGGGGCTCGATCTGTACGGAGTTTCGCTGACCCTGCCGGCCAAGTCCGGCGGTCTGACCCTGATGTCGGCGGACACGGTGACCGTGGATTTCAATCTCCGGGAGGTCCTGGGGACCGTTCCGCACCTGCGCAGGGTTACCGTCGCCAGGCCCGAGATCTATTCCATGGCCGGCACCGACACTTCCAGCGGGAAAGATTCCGACACCATAGATCTGGGGCTGCCCTCGCTGTTGATCGACCACCTGATCGTGCGGGACGCCTTTCTCGAGTTTTCCGATTCCGGCGGGCGGCTCGTCCAGCGGATCCCACGCATCGATCTGCAGGGAGAGGTTCGTACCGGAGACGAACTGCGTGTCCTCCTGCGGGGGTGCGACGTCGAGTGGGAAACCCACCAGAGCGTGTTGACCGGTCTGCGCGGCGAGGTGACCGTGGGCCCCCTGGGGGTGGAGGTCGCCGGTCTGACCGGCTCGGTGAACGGTCACCCGGTCCGCATCAGTGGTGGCCGCAAGTGGGACGGCGACCTGGACATCGAAGTTGAGGGCCGGGGCGTTTCGGTGGGAGAAGTGGAAAACCTGATCGACCAGGCCCTCGGCTTCGCGGCCGCCGGCGACATCACCGGAACCTTCACCAGGGTGGACGACACGGTTTTCTACCAAGGTGTCTTCACGGGTGAAGTGGAGGGTTACGAGGTGCGGGATCTGTCCGGCCGCGCGGTCATTACCAACGAAGAGGTTCTGCTCGAAGACATGATCGGCAACATCAACGGGGCGAGCTTCGAGGGCCGGGGACGGTTCGACATCCGGAACGAACTGTCTGTCTCCTTCGTGCTGGAGGGGGACGTCCGGGACGTGGACATGGCCAAGGGTCTGGTGCCCGGCGAAGAGGAGATGCCCCGCACCGGTGGAACCGGCCGACTGCGCATCGAGCATACCGACCTGCCCGAATGGACCCGAGTCACCGGTGTGCTGAACGACGGCTTCATCGAGATCATGCCCTTCGATACCTGCTACGTGGACGTGATCGCGGTCGGGGATTCGGTGTTCTTCAACCGGATCGAGATCATGTACCGCAACCTTCACGGCATGCTTGAGGGGGTGTCGGACACCGCCGGGGTATTCGACGGTTACGTGAGCATCAACTCCGAGGACATCGGCACGCTGCCGCCGGATTGGCGCCTGCCGCCCACCACGGGTCGCCTTAACGGTCAGGGTGCGGTGAAGGGCCCGCTGGACGCCCTGTCCTTCGCGGGCTGGGTCAACCTGTATGAATTCGGCCTGGGCCCGCTGGGCGCCGGATCCGCCGAGGTCGCCCTGGTGGTGGACGACCTCCTGGGCGAGCAGATGATCACAGCCGGCATCGACGGTCGGGACTTTTCCCTCGGCGACGTTCCCTTCGGCGATTTCAGCCTGTGGGGAACGGCCGGTCCGGCCAGCGCCCGGGTCGATTCCTTCCGAACGGACCTGGGTGACACCAGCATCTTCCTCCGTTTCCAGGCGGACTACGCGGACTCGGTCAGTCAAATCCAGGTGGAAAAATTCCAGGTGGACCTGGAGGGCACCCGCTGGGCCATCGACGAGACCGTGCGCTTCTCCGTGGGGAGCGGCCATTTTTCGCTGCCGGGGATGCGGCTCGCCTCGGACCAGGGCGCCATTTCCGTCAGCGGCCTGTTCGAGCGGGACGAGGTGGTGGCGGGCACCCTGCAGCTGGAGAGTTTCGACCTCGGCCTGCTGAATCCCTTCATCCGAACCGAGCACGACCTTGCCGGCCGGATGACCGCGGACATCGTGGTGGGAGGCGAACCAGCGTCACCGCAGGTCAATTTGACCGCAGACCTCCTGGATGCTCCCTTCGTCCTGGCCGACGTGCACTCCCTGCATGTGACGGCTGGTTTCAGCGAGGGCGTCATCGATTTCCAGGAACTCGACCTGCGGACGAATTTCGGCCGGGTCACGGGCGAGGGGACGGTGTCGGACCCAGGGGCAGGCGTCGAGGATTACTGGGCCGGGGCCGATCTGGATCTCGACTTGGAGATCACCGAGGGCGACTGGGCCTTCCTCGACCAGTTCGCCCTGCCCGCCCTTGACCGACTGGCGGGTCGCTTCAACGGGAACCTGCGCGTGGCCGGCAGTGTCCGCGAACCCCTGATCCGGGGCCAACTCCACAGCGCGCCCTTCCACGTCCATTGGCTCCACTTCGACGAATTGTCCAGCGAGGTATGGGTCGACAACAAGTCGATGGTCCTGGGCGATCTCATGGGCCGCAAGAAGGATCTCGTCATGACCGGCCGGATCGAGATTCCCCTCGTTCTGGATCTGATGAACGAGCCCACCTCGCCCCTGGACAGACCCTTCTTCATGCAGGTGGACATTCCCTGGGGCAGCAGCCTGGGACCCCTGGCCCAGGCCACCAACGCGTTCATCACCACCAGTGGCACCTTCGGCGCCCACGTCATCATCTCCGGGCCGCTGGAACATCCCCTCTACCAGGGAACCCTGGAGGTCAGAGACGCCGGTTTTGTCCTGCGGAATCTCCAGGAGGTCTACCACGAGGTCTCCCTCGACGGCATCTTCCGGGGCGACGAGCTGAAGGTCTTCAACATCCGGGGCAACGAGGGTCTGCGCGGCACCTTCGTGGGGGAGGGCCTGGTCCGGTTCAACGGGCTGGAGATGAAATCCTTCGATATCGAGATGGATCTGGACCGTTTCCTGGTGGCCTCCATTCCCGAATTGGCGGTGATCGTCAGTGGAGAGGGCGGACGGTTGACCAGCGTGGCGGTGGGCCCGGACAGGACCCTGGTGCCCAAGTTCAGCGGCGACCTGGAGATCATCAAGGCCCGCTACGTGGGGAGTTTCAGCGAGAGCGGAGGCGGGAATGATCCCCTGGGGGCCACGGTGGCCCCCGATTGGCTGGCGGACCTGCGTCTTCACGCCCAGCCGCGGGTGGCCACCATAATCAATCGTGAACTGGAACTCTTCATGGGGGGCGATCTCGACCTGATTCGCAGCGAAGAAGGGCTCTATCTGCGGGGCTCCCTGGATGTCAACTCCGGACGCCTGATCGTCTTCAACAATAATTTCGAGGTTCAGCGGGGGCGCCTGGATTTCAGCAGTGAACTGGGATTCGACCCGCGAGTCGATCTGGACGCCGTGACGAAATACCGTATGCGCAGCCAGCACTCGAGCAACAGCATCATCGAGATCATCGGCGTTCACGTCACCGGTCCCCTGTCCGGCCCGGACATCCAGTTCACGTCGGAACGCGGATATTCCCGCGAAGCCATCCAGCGCATGCTGGTGGGCCTCGAACCCCACGCCTCGCCCGAAGGCGATTCCGCCCGGCTGGCCAACACCTCGATCGCCGCGGGCTTCAACATCGTCGAAAGGGAGATCGCCCGGGAACTCGACATCTTCGATACCTTCGAGATCGATCAGATCCAACGCCAAAGCGAAACCGGGAATCCGGGCCTGGACCCCTTGATCGGCGTGGGCAAGTACATCGGCTCGGACCTGTACCTCAAATACGCCCAGGGCATCCGGCAGGACGACCGCGATTTCATCGTGGAGTACCAGATCAACCAGCATCTGCTTCTGCAGTCGGAGGTCCGGCGGCGCATCGACGAGAACCAGGGTGAGTCGACCTACAATCTTGATCTCAAATACCGTTTCGAATATTGACCCTTCCCTGATGGAGCAGCCTTGAACGACATCCTCGACCAGATGAACGACGCCCAGTCCGCCGCGGTGACCGCCCCGGACGGCCCGGTGCTGGTGGTCGCCGGGGCCGGAAGCGGCAAGACCCGGGTCCTGACCACGCGCGTGGCCTGGCTGATGGCCGAAAAGAACGTGTACCCCGGCGAGATCCTGGCCTTCACCTTCACCAACCGGGCCGCGAAACAGATGAAGGAAAGGGTGGCCCGCAGCCTGGACGGTCGGGACGTACCCTTCTGGATCGGCACCTTCCACGCCACCGGTCTGAAGATCCTGCGCTCCGACGGGGCGCACATCGGCATCCAGCCCGGGTTCTCGATCTTCGACACCGACGACAGCAAGCGCCTGCTCAAGCAGGTCATGGCCGACCTGAACATCGATCCCAAGCAGTTCACACCCAACGCAACCCGCTCGGTGGTCAGCAAGTGGAAAAACGACGACCTTGATCCGGCCAAGGCGAAATCACTGGCCAGGTCCTTCGTCGACGAGAAATACGCGTCGATCTACGAGGGCTACCAGGCGGCCCTGATCAAGTGCAACGCCCTGGACTTCGACGATCTCATCCTGCGTACGGTGCATCTGCTGGAGCAGGTCGAGTCGGTCCGGCTCAAGTACGCGCAGAAGTTCCGGCACGTTTTGGTTGACGAGTTCCAGGACACGAATCCTCTGCAACTGGTGCTGGTCAAGCTCATGACCTGTGTGCACGGCAACCTGTTCGTGGTGGGGGACGATGACCAGTCCATCTACTCCTGGCGCGGCGCCCGAATCGAGAACATGCTCGATTTCGACGATTTTTTCCCCGGCGCGGTCACCTTCCGGCTGGAGCAGAACTACCGCAGCACCGGGCGTATCCTGAAGGCGGCGAACGCGGTCATCGCCCACAACAAGCAGCGCAAGGGCAAGAATCTGTGGACCAGTGGAGCCGAGGGCGACCTCCTGTGCGAAGAGGAATTCTTCGACGACGAGGACGAAGCCGCGCGACTGGTGGACATCATCCGGGCCGAAACCAGCGCGGGTATGGTCCGGGGCGACGTGACCGTCCTGTACCGTACCAACGCCCAGTCCCGGGTGCTGGAGGACGGCCTCCGGCGCGCCTCGCTGCCCTACCAGATCGTGGGCAGTCTTCATTTCTACGACCGCAAGGAGGTCCGCGACCTGATGGCCTACCTGAAGATGGTGGCCAACCCCGCGGACCTGATCTCCATCCAGCGGGTGATCAACATGCCCAAACGGAAGATCGGCGACACCACGGTTGGCCGCCTGGTCAGCCTGGCTGCCCGTGAAGAACTGACCTTGGGCGAAACAGCCGCCCGCGACGGTCTGCTGGAACAGGAAATCGCCCCGGCGGCCTGCCGGCGGGTGCGGGTCTTTTTCGACATGGCGGTGCGCTGGCGGATGCTGGCGGCCGATGGCGAACCCGTACACGAGATCCTGGCGCGGATCATGAAGGACATCGGCTACCAGGGTTTTCTGGAGATGGACGACCCGGACACGGCAGGCTCCCGCAACGAGAATGTGGCCGAACTGGTCAACGCGGCCGCCAGTTTCCACGAATCCTCGGGTGGCGGCCCGCTGGACCAGTTTCTCGAACAGGTGGCCCTGGTTTCGGACCCCGACACCATCGTGGACGGGGAGGGGGTCGTCCGTCTGATGACCATCCATACCGCCAAGGGACTCGAATTCCCCGTGGTGGTGATTACCGGGTGCGAGGACGACATCCTGCCCCACATCAACAGCACCGAGGACGAAGCCGGGCTGGAAGAGGAGCGCCGGCTGTTCTACGTCGCGATGACCAGGGCCGAGAAGAGGATCTATCTTCTGCACGCCGCCCGGCGCCGTCGCTTCGGCGTCTGGCAGGAAAGCCTGCCCTCGAGGTTCCTGGCCGAGATCCCCGACGGCTTGATCGAACGGCGGCATCTGGATAGCGGAGACTGGGTTCAGGCCCCGATTGCGCGGACCCTGTTCGGCGCAGGCGGCGGTGCAGGCAGTGGCGCAGGCGGCGGCATGGCCGGCGGTCCAGTCGGTCGGAACCGGCGCTCGGCGGGATCCCGGCAGCACTCGGTGTCCAAGCCGGTTCGCCCCGAGGAATGGGGCCGGCGGTCGGGACCCGGACAGTCGGGGCCCAGCCGGGTGGGGCCCGCGGGTGGCGGCTGGGACGAGGAGATCGTACAGGACGCCCCCTTCTACGAGGGCCAGACCGTGTCGCACGGCATTTTCGGGTCCGGCGTGGTGGCCCGGGTCGAGGGCATGGGCGACGATATGATGGTGACGGTCGATTTCCACGAGGCCGGCCGCAAGCACATCAATCCCCGCTTCGCCCCCCTGGTGTCGGTGGATTGACCAGCGCTGTGTTATAATTGCATCAGGTCAGGTGCACCGGGATCCGCATCACCCGTGGAAGACATCCTCAACAGGCAGGTCAGCTTGGTTTCCTCAATCATTTCTCTCGGGATGACTATTTCCGGCAGGTCCCTGTATCGCCTCGCTCTGCTGATATTTCTGGCTGTCACCCTCTTGCCGGTCGCTCAATCCGCCGCTCAACAGGACATCGCCGATGAGGTGTTCTATCATTTCATGCCCATCTGCTGGCGCGACTCGGACAACGACACCTACCGCTTCGGTGATTTCGGCGGCATGATCGACTCCCTGGACTACCTGGAAACGCTGGGGGTCACCGCGGTCTGGATGAATCCCATCTTTCCCTCGCCCGCCTACCACGGTTATCAGCACGGTACGGCCGACCAGTTGAATCCCTGGTTCGGGACCGAGGATGATCTTACCGCGTTTTTGGAGGCTGCCCACCTGCGGGGCATCAAGGTCTTCGTGGATTTCGTCGCCTACGGGATCAGCCAGGACACCATCTACTTCCAGGACGCGTACGGTCACCCGAACAGCACCTTCGACTCCTGGCTGGCCTTCTACGACCACCAGAACACCGACTACCAGGGCTCGGTCTACAACACCTGGAACGGAGATGAGGTGGGTTTCATCCACTGGGACCTGCGGAATTCCCATCCGGTCGATCTGGTGACCGATTGGGCGAGTTACTGGCTCGATCCGAACGGCGACGGTGATTTCGCCGACGGACTGGACGGCTACCGGTTGGACCACGTCTGGGCGACCTACCCCTACGGCCCCGACGGTTGGGGCTACCACATCGACACTTTCTGGGCTCCCTGGCGGGACGCCCTGCGCGGGGTGAATCCGGATGTGTTCGTTTTCGCTGAGCAGGCCGACTGGGGCAGTCAGGGGGTTGATCTGCTGGCAGGAATGGACGCGGCCTTCACGAAACCCTTCGAGTTCGGGGCCCGCGACGCCCTGCGCTGGGAATACGCCGAACCCCTGTACAGCCAGATGGCGGCCGCCGTCGCGGCCCTGGGCGCCTCCAGTGTTGACGGAGCCCTGATGACGACCATTGGCGACCACGACGTGGACCGTCTGGCCACGTCGATCGGTGACGATTTCGCCAAGGGCAAGGCCGCCGCCGCGGTTCTGCTGACCCAACCTTTCCCGCCGGTCATCTACCATGGCGACGAGATCGGCATGCGCGGCGCCAAGAACACGTCCTATCCCGGCGATGCGGCCGACATCCCCATGCGCGAGCCGTTCAAGTGGAACGCCGTGGCCGGTCCCCCGATGACCAATTACGACGCTTTGAATCCTACGGTGTTTGCCGGACGGATCTCCCAGGACCACGACGGCCGCAGCGTGGAGGAGCAGGACGGGGTGCCGGGCTCTCTGCTGGAGGCATACCGCGAATTGATTGCCGCGCGCCGGGGCAACATCGCCCTGCGGCGGGGCGGTTATTGTCCTGTCCCGGCAAGCGGTGGGGTCGTCTGGTCCTTCGTGCGCGGCCACGACGATCAGCAGATCCTGGTTGTCATCAACGTGAGCGGGTCGTCCCAGGTGGTTGAGCTGGACCTGGGGGCTTTCAGCATTCCCGGCGGTTCCACCACCGTGATGGGCCTGCTCACCGGGACCATCCATCCGAATCTCACCGATCAGAACAAGGACGCCTATTCCATCCTGCTGGCGCCCTATGGTTACACCCTGCTTGACGTGGATGTGACGCCACCCATTCCGCCGGTCGCCCTGGTGGACGGCCGCGACCTTCCCGCCCAATTCGGACCCACCGGCCTGCTGGCGACCCAGGCCAGTCCGACCCATCTGGGCGACAACGTGTCTGAACTCGACCAGATGTTTTTCCGGACCGCCGGAGATTCGCTCTTTCTGGGACTTACCGGCAACCTGGCCACCGATGGGACGGGGCTGGCGATCCTGTTCGACACCCGTTCGGGGGGTCAGAACGTTCTGGATCTTTCCAACCTGTCGCCCCCGCCGGCCGGCCCCGACCTCCTGACGGGATTACGGCTGGATAGCGGCTTTGAACCCGACCAGATGGTTTTCGCCAACGCCTGGGCGGGAACGATCTACATCGATCAGTACGTTCTGGTCACCGGCGGCGGGGCGGTCAAGACCTACCGTGGTCAGGGCACCGTGAACAGCGGCAACGGTTTGCTGACGGGGGGCGTCAACCCGAACGAGATGAGGGTCGCCCTGGACAACAGCAACACCGGCGGTGTGACCGATACTTCCGTGGACCAGGCAGCTACCGCCGTGTCGGGTTTCGAGATTTATCTGCCCTTGGCCGACCTCGATCTGACCGTGGGGCAGGTCACCGGCGTCAAGGTGGTTGCGTTCCTGCTCGAATCCGACGGCCAGGTGAGCAATCAGTGGTTGCCTCCGGTAACGGATATCACGGGGTCCCTGGGTTCCGAGCCCGACCTTTCCGGTTATCCCGGGGACCAGTTCGCACTATTGTCCAGTGTTTCGGCAGTGGATAATCCGGGTCCCGGCGCAGGGGGCGGGTCCCTGGCCTTGACCGTAGACACCGCCGGGCAAGGCGGCGCCGGCGCGGTGTTTTCCTTCCAACTACCTCAGGCCGAATCGGTGCGCCTGGTGGTCCACGACGTGAGCGGACGCGTAGTGAAGATTCTCGTCGACCGAACGAGCTATCCGGCGGGTCCGCATGAGGTCCGTTGGTCCGGCCGGGACAACGGAGGCCGGCAGGTCGCCGCCGGCCTTTATATCGGGCTGCTTGAGGCGGGTTCCTTGAGGGCGTCCGGTAAGATCACCCTGATTCGATAGGATCGATAGCATCAGTGGAGCAGGGTGAGTTTCTTGACGGTCCGCGTGCCGGCGGCGTCGAAATCCAGCCAATAGACCCCAGCGGATGTTCGGGCCGTACCGGTGGCGGCGGACCAGGTCCAGACGTGGGGTATGGAATCCGGATCGTCTGCGGGCCCGGTGGCCGCCAGTAGTCCCAGATGTTGTTCAGTTACGAGTCGACCACGCGCATCGTACGTTTTTACAGTAACTTCACGTTCTGATGTCAGGTAGATTCTGAACTCCGCGCCGACAGAGGGAACGGGGTTGGGCCAAGGTCCGACCACCTGCAGGACGGGTGGGGGGGCCGCCACGGATTTCATCAGGACCATGCCGTCGGGATCCACGGACACCGAGTCCACCCGGCAAGCGGTCGGCCACGTGAAGCTCTCGGAGCCCTTGGACAAGACGGCCAGTTCCTGCTGGATTCCACAGGCGGTGTGGATCGCGACCGGCACCGCCAGCTCGAACAGGGGGCTCTGGTGCTGGATGAAACGAACCTGGACCCGACCGTCGCCCGGCCTGGCGTCTGTTGTTGAAACCGACGAGCTCACGACCGGAACCGCGGACGTCTCCACCCAGGGGCTGAAAAAACCGTCCAGGTCGCGGCCGGCCGCCTTTTCCGCGAAGCCGATCATGTCCACCAGGGTCACACTGTTTAGAACCAGGTCCGGAGCCACGGCGTAGTCCGCCAGGAATCCGAAGAAGGCGTCATCCCCGATCAGCATTCTCAACATATGCAGGACCCAGGCTCCCTTGTCGTAGATCAGGATGTTGGGCAGGATGGGATCCGGGTCGATGAGAACACCGTCGTTCACGAAAAAGTCGGGGTGCGCCACGGGGCCGATCTGGCGCATGAACTCCTTGTATGCCGGAACGCCGTAGGCGTGTTCGATCCACAGGGCTTCGCAGTAGCGGGCGAAGCCCTCGTTGAGCCAGATGTCCGCCCATACCGCCGGGGTCAGGCTGTCGCCGAACCACATGTGGGCCAGTTCGTGGATCACCACGAGTTCGAATCGGCGGTTGCCGGTGAAGACGATCTGGCTGAGACTGGTCGCCGTCTGATGCTCCATCGAACCGTACCATTTGATTTCGGCCTGCGCGTATTTCTCGCCGGTGAAGGGATAAGGGCCGACCAACATGGTCATGAAATCCATCATGTCGCAGGTGGGGGCCAGGTCGATCTCGGCGGCGGCCCTGTCCTGGGGAAACACGTGGAAGTCCAGATGCACCGGATCACCGTCGGTCACGACGCAATCCTCGCTCCAGGAGGAGTAGTTGGTGGCCGCCACGGAGATCAGGTAGGTGGCGATGGGGTATTCCTCGCGCCAGGCGAACCGTCGCAGGCCAAGGCCGGGGGAATCCTCCCAAAGCAGGACGCCGTTGGAGACGACCTGAAGGGGCTCGGGCACCGTGACCGTCAGGCTGGAAAGGGCCTTGTCCGAGGGGTGGTCCTTGCAGGGCCACCACGAATGGGCGGACCAGGGCTGGTTCTGGTTGGCGATCATGGGCATGTCGTCGGTGGGGTCGTGGGGCGTGCCGTTTTCATGGGTGCGGAACATGAGGCCGCTGAGGAAATTGCCGTGCCGTGGAGGACGGCCGTGCCAGCGGATGATCAGGGTTTCGGCCGGGGCGGTCGCCAGGGGAACATCGAAAGTCACCACCAGACTGTCGCCCTGGTGGATGAAGGCAGCCTCCCGGTCCCGGAAGGTAACGCCGTCGCATATCAGATCATCCACCAGGTCGAGCCGGACCCGGGTCAGGCCCTCGGCCAGGGCGGTCAGACCGATGTCCACCCGTCCGGTGAGCGACCAGTCGGCGGGAAACAGTTGGATGTCCAGATCATAGCTCAGAACGTCGTAGCCGCGGTCGCCGCTGGGCGGAGGAGGGAATTCCTCGTCAGCGGGACCGAGCGCCTCCCCGGGGCCGCCGGGCAGCCATTCGACGGGCAGGCGACATTTGGGAGGACTGGGTTCAAGAGGGGTTCGGGCGAGCGCCCCGGTGGGCGATCCCGCGACCGCCGCCATCAACAGGCACACGAGGGCAAAGACTCTTGTATACCTCATTCCCGGTCACGGCCGCATTTCCAGCAGGCGTCGTAGCTGCCGTCGATCTCCTCACCGCATCCGCCGCAGACCCAGGTTCCAGTCGTGGTGCCCACCGCTCCGGAGGCCAGGATGTCCCTGGCCTTGTCGAGATCTTCGTCGATAACGTACAACTTGACGCCGGCCTGGAGATCCAGATGGGGCCGCATGCCGCCGCAGTTGTCCTTTTCGAGGACCACCATCACGCCGAGGGCTTCGAGCCGGCCCTTGGCGATCTCGGCCTCGATTTCGCTGGTGTAGGTTTCCAGACGGGTCATTCCGTCACGCATGGAAGCTTCCTCCCGGGGGTTCAGGTGTTCCAATTTAAGGATAAGAATACCACGGAAGAACGGTGGAACAAAGTCCGTGGTGCCGTCTCCACCTTGCGGTGTGGATCATTCCAGGCGACAATGGGTCCGATGAAGTCCGACATTCTTCCTGCCCGGCAGGAATTCTTCCATCCGGAGGTACTCTCTTGAGCCGACGCGACCCCCATTCCTACAGCGACCTGGACCAGGGTCGGGTCACCAGCATGGATCTCGATCTGAACGTGAATTTCGACACCAGCCGCATCGAAGGAAAGGCCACGCTCAATCTGGAGGCCCCGGCCGCCGGGTCGCTTGACCTGGACACCAGGGATCTGGAGATTCACGGCGTGACCGACGACAAGGGCAACACCCTGGAGTGGGAGTTGACGGAGAAGGACGATGTTCTGGGCACGTGTCTGAGGGTTCAATTGCCGGAGGGCACCGCTTCGTTCACCATCGACTACGCGACCAGCCCGGCCGCCAGCGCCCTGCAGTGGCTGGAGCCCGCGCAGACCGATGGCGGCAAGCACCCCTACCTGTTCAGCCAGTGCCAGGCCATTCATGCCCGCAGCGTCATCCCCTGCCAGGATTCTCCCCTGGCGCGCTTCACCTTCAAGGCCCGGATGACGGTACCCGAGAATCTGACGGTGGTCATGGCCGCCGCTCCCGGTCAGGCCGCGGAAGGTTCGCTACCCGGCACGCGCAGTTTCAGCTTCGAGATGCCCCAATCCATTCCGCCGTACCTGTTCGCCTTCGCGGTGGGAAATATCGTGTCGCAGGATCTGGGACCCCGCTCCCGGGTATACACCGAGCCGGAGACCCTGGCCAAAGCGGCCTGGGAATTCGCCGACGTTGACAAGATGCTGACCGCGGCTGAAGACGTGTTCGGTCCCTACCTGTGGGACCGGTTCGACTTTCTGGTCATGCCCGCTTCCTTCCCCTACGGCGGGATGGAGAATCCACGGCTGACCTTCCTGACCCCGACGCTGCTGGCCGGCGACCGGTCCTTGGTCAACGTGCTGGCCCACGAACTGGCCCACAGCTGGACCGGCAACCTGGTCACCAACGCCACCATGGACGACTTCTGGCTCAACGAGGGGTTCACGGTCTGGGCCGAAAGGCGCATCCTGGAGAATATCGATGGCCTGGAGGCGAAGTCCCTGGCATCGGCCATCGGCCGCAACGGGTTGATGGAAGCCATGAACTCATTCGGCATGGACTCGCCCTTCACCCAGTTGGAAACCGACAGCAAGGGTTCGGATCCGGACGAGTTCTACTCGCTGGTGCCCTACGAAAAAGGCTATCTGTTCGTGGCCCTGCTCGAGCAGGCCGCCGGACGCGGGAAATTCGACGCCTTCATCAAGACATACATCAAGCACTTCAGCTTCACCTCGATCACCACGGCCCAGTTCGAGGAGTTTCTAAACGCCGAGTTGCCGGGTATCGCCGAGCAGATCCGTGCCGACGAGTGGATCCACCAGGCCGGCCTGCCCGACAACGCGCCCGTGTTCACGTCGTCGCGTTTGAAAATGCTGGAGGATTTGGCCAAGGGCTGGTCCGACGGTGCGAGGCCCGAGGTCGACCAGGCCAAGGTCTGGTCCCCGGAGGACTGGCAGATCTTCCTGCAGGCCCTGCCGCGCACCTTGCCCCAGAAGGACTGTGCCTGGCTGGATGAGAATTTCGAACTGACCGGACAGGGCAACTGTGAAATCCTCTGCAACTGGTTGATTATCGCCACGGGCAGCGGGTACGAGCCGGTCTTCGATCGCACCGCCCGGTTCCTGGGTGAGGTGGGCCGGATGAAGTACCTGAAGCCCTTGTACACGACGTTGTACGCGGGTGAGAAGACGAAGGAGCTGGCCCGGGAGACCTTCGCGGCCAACGCGGGCGGATATCATCCCATCGCGCGGGGCGGGATCGAACGGATCATGGCCGGCTAGTTCCAGGGGGGCGAGCCCGGATTCCGGGAACGCCATGTCCCGGGACGGCGACTTTCCGCCCGGCGTCAGCCGAACGGTAGCAGGCGTCGGCCACCCGCAGCGTGGCCAGTCCGTCGTGCACCGTTACCGGAGGCGGCGATCCGTCCCGGATCGCCGCAAGCCAGTCCTTGAGTACCAATGGCAGGGTGGGGGTTCGGGCCGAAACGTCAAACCGCTCTTCGGTGGTTCCCGCCCGCAGGATAATTCCCCCGTCCAGGTAATCCGCCATGAGTTGGCCGTTTTCGCCGACTGCCTCCAGCCAGCCCACCCGCGATCGGGTGTACTTGCTGACTTCGAGACTGGCCCAGCAACCGTCCGACAGGACGGCTTGCGCGAGGAAGAGGTCTTCGACCACTGGATTCAACACTTGTCGCTGTCGCGAATCCACCGTCACGAACTCGGCTCCGGTCAACCAACGCGTCAGATCGAAGATATGAACACCGGTCAACAGGACGGATCCGCCCACGGTGTCGGCAAGGTTCCGTTGCCATTTCAGGGTGGTGGGAGCCAGGCGCTGGGCCAACCTCACCAGATGGACACGCCCGAGGCGGGTCCATAGCTCGCGGACTTTCAGGATCACAGGATTCCAGCGCAGGGCCTGGGCGGCCATGAGAGGATGCGCCGCCGCGGTGTCCAACTCGGCCAAATGCTCGGCCTCGCCGAGCAAGCCGGTCATGGGCTTTTCCAAAAGGAGCGGTTTGCCCGCCGCCAGGACCGCCTTGGCTATTTCGAAGTGTGACGACGGCGGTGTGCAGATCACTATGCCGTCAACTTCAAGATCCTGAATGAGGTTTTCAGGTTCCGCGTGGTAACGCACCCCGTACTGGGCGGCCATCTTCCGGCCTGCTTCCGTGCTCCGGCGGCACAGCGCGGTCACGGTCATCCCGGGCACATCCTGCAGCCCGTGGTGCACATATCGCTCCCTGTGGGCGCCCGCGCCGATCACTCCTACTCGAAAACTCATCTCTGGTCCGTTTCTGGCAAAAGAGCTCCGCCGGTTCGTGTCTCAGGAAAACGCCTGCCGAGCCCGGCCACTTACGTCCTCCCGGGACGGATTCTAGCATGAAAAATCTCTTCATGACAAAACCTCCCCTCGCCCTGGTGACCCTGGTTTGGACTTTCCTCCTCCTGGTGGTGGGCGGTCCTGCGGTCGCCCAGGTCGATGATTTCATCGTCATCAACGAGGTGCTGGCCGACCCGGCCAGCGACTGGGACGGCGACGGCACGGTCGACTTCAAGAACGATGAGTGGATCGAAATCCTGAACAACGGGCCGGAGCCGATCAACCTTGCGGGCTATTTCCTGCGGGACATTCTGGGCGAGGAACCCCACCTCGGGTTGTCCGGTGTCCTGGACCCGGGTGAAACCGCGGTTTTCTATGGTTCCGAAGCGGTGGCGTGGCAGACGGAGATGGGTTTGACCACCTCGGGCTTCAGCCTCAACAACGGGGGCGATTTCGTCCAGCTGTTGAGAAGCTACGAAGGTCCGGATGGCCCGGCGCTGGAGTTGATGTTCTCCATTTCCTACGACGACCATGAAGGCGAGGACGACCGTTCCTGCGGTTTCAACACCGAGATGAGCGACTGGATCCTGTTCGATGCCCTCAATCCCTATGGTGGCGACCGGGATCCGGTTGGCACCGGGTGTGCGCCGTCGCCCGGGGCTCCCAACCTGTGCCAAGGCCAGGTGGCGGTCGAAGACCGTTCCTTCGGGGAGGTGAAGGCGATTTTCCGATGATCAACCCGCCTTGATCCCCTGCCGGGCCGTCCCCGTGACCCGGCGCCAGGACGGGCCGGGAAAGGAGTCCCGGTTCGTCCTCTTTCGGGACGCTCCCCGCAGACCCCATCCACGTGAATATCCCGCCGTTCCGGCCCAAACCGGTTGATTTTCCTTTAATTATTCACCTTGTTCTTGTAATCTGACCGTCGCTTATGCAGCCTGTTTCCTAGTCCCCGACCGAGGGAATCCCAGGGATCTTCAGGAGTGAAAATGCATCTCAATGAAAACCAGAAAATGATCCGGCAGATGGCCCGGGATTTCGCCAATTCCCGACTCGCTCCCATCGCCCAGGAAATCGACCGGACCGCGCAGTTCCCCGAGGCCACCGTCAAGGAGATGGGGGAGTTGGGCTTCCTGGGGCTTGCTGTTCCCGAAGAGTACGGCGGCGTGGGCGCGGACATGACGAGTTATGCCCTGGTCGTCGAGGAGGTCTCGCGGGTCTGCGGCAGTCACGGTTTGACCGTGGCCGCCCACAACAGCCTCGGCTGCTGGCCCATCGCGGCCTTGGGCACCGAGGAACAGAAGAAGAAATTCCTGCCCCCGGCGGCAGCGGGAAAATCCCTGCTCTCCTTCGGCCTGACCGAGGCCGAGGCCGGCAGCGACGCCGGCGGCACCCGCACTACCGCCGTCAGGGACGGAAACGACTGGGTTCTCAACGGAAGCAAGATGTGGATCACCAACTCCCACTACGCGGGGGCCCTGATCATCACGGCCAAGACCGATCCCGAGGCAAAAGGCAGCCACGGCATCAGCGCTTTCATCGTTCCCACCGACACGCCGGGCTTCACCGTGGAGAAGAAGGAAAACAAACTGGGTTTGCGGGCTTCCGATACCGCTCCCTTGACCCTCGAGGACGTGCGGATTCCCGGTGAGTACCTGCTTGGCAAGGAGGGCGAGGGCTTCAAGTATTTCATGATGACGCTGGACGGCGGCCGGATCTCGATCGCCGCTTTGGCCCTGGGCCTGTCCGTGGGCGCCTTCAACGTCGCCCGCGCCTACGCCAAGGAACGCCAGCAGTTCGGGCGGCCCATCGCCAGGTTCCAGGCGATCGAATTCATGGTGGCGGACATGGCCACCCAGATCCAGGCCTCGCGGCTTCTCACCTATGAAGCCTGCCGGCAGAAGGACGCCGGGGAGGATTTCGGACAGATGGCAGCCATGGCCAAGCTGCACGCCAGCGAGACGGCCATGTTCGTCACCGACAAGGCCATCCAGATTCTGGGGGGATACGGCTTCACTACCGAATACCCGGTGGAACGAATGTACCGCGATGCCAAACTCTGTACCATCGGCGAGGGGACCAGCGAGATCCAGCGCATGGTCATCGGCCGGCACGAACTGGCGGACTGAAAAGGAGACTGAATCATGAGTAACCGATCCGTGATCTGTGCAGCTGTGCGCACCCCCATCGGCAGGTTCCAGGGAGGATTGGCCTCCGTTCGGGCGCCCCAGCTCGGCGCCCTGTGTGTGAAGGCCGTTCTCGAAAGGGCGGACCTCGATCCCGCCAAGGTGGATGAGGTGATCATGGGCAACGTCTGCCAGGCGGGTCTTCAGCAGAACCCCGCACGGCAGGCCGCGATCTTCGGCGGCATCCCCGCGAGCGTCAGCGCCATGACCATCAACAAGGTCTGCGGGTCGGGCCTGAAGTCCGTGGCCCTGGCCGATCAGGCCATCCGCGCCGGCGACAAGCACTGCATCATCGCCGGGGGCTTCGAGAACATGAGCCAGATTCCCTACGCCCTGCTCAAGGCCCGCGACGGTCTGCGCCTGGGCGACGGCAAAGTCACGGATCTTCTGGTCCATGACGGACTTTGGGACATCTACAACAACTATCACATGGGTATGACCGCCGAGTGGGTGGTCGACAATTTCGAAGTCAGCCGTGAGGATCAGGACGCCTACGCCGCCCGCAGTCATCAGATGGCCGTCGCGGCCTGGGAAGCGGGCAGGTTCGACAAGGAAGTGGTTCCCGTGGAGGTTCCCCAGCGCAGGGGTGACCCGGTGGTCGTGTCCCGCGACGAGGGTCCGCGCGGGGATGCGTCGCCGGAGGGGATGGCCAAGCTGCGTCCAGCCTTCAAACGTGATGGCGGCACCGTCACCGCGGGCAACGCCTCTTCGATCAACGACGGCGCGGCGGCTCTTCTGATCTGCAGCGAGGAGTTCGCCAAGGCGAACGGCCTGACCATCCGCGCCTATATCGAGGCGGCCAGCACCGGCGCGGTCGAACCCAACGAGGTGATGATGGCTCCGGTGACCAGCGTGAAGAACCTGCTGGCCAAGACCGGCAAGACCATCGGCGACTATGGCCTGTTCGAACTGAACGAGGCGTTCGCGGCCCAGAGCCTGGCAGTGATGCGCGAACTCGGCCTGGACCAGGACAAGGTGAACGTCAACGGGGGCGGGGTCAGCCTGGGACATCCCATCGGTTGCTCGGGGGCCCGCATTCTGGTGACGCTGCTGCACGCCATGGAGGACCGGGGCGTCAGCGACGGCATCGCGAGTCTGTGCCTGGGCGGCGGCGACGCCGTGAGCATGGCCATTTCCATTCCATAGACCAGGGACTGAACCGCAAAGGGAAAGGATCAAACCATGAAAGTTTCGGTGATCGGCGGCGGGACCATGGGCAACGGCATCGCCCAGATCTTCGCCCAGTTCGGCAACGACGTGAACCTGATCGACGTCAAGCAGGAGTATCTCGACCGGGCGTTGGCCACGATCGAGAAAAACCTGGGCCGCATGGTCAAGAAAGAGAAAATCACCCAGGACGACGCCACCGCCACCCTCGGCCGGGTGAACGCGGCCACGGACCTGCAGGCCGCCGGGGACAGCGAACTGGTCGTGGAGGCGGTCTTCGAGGACTTCGAGATCAAAAAGGAGATCTTCACCACCCTGGACGGCATCTGCGGACCCAACACGATTCTGGCCAGCAACACCAGCAGCCTCAGCCTGACCAAGATCGCCGGCGTTACCAAGCGGGCGGACAAGGTTATCGGCATGCACTTCATGAACCCCGTGCCGATCATGAAGCTGGTCGAAATCATCCGCGGCCAGGCCACCAGCGACGAGACCTTGGCCGTCGTCACCAAAGTTGCCGAAGATCTGGGCAAGGCGCCCGTCACGGTGCAGGACTATCCGGGATTCATCGCCAACCGGGTGCTGATGCCGATGATCAACGAGGCCGTCTACTGCCTGATGGAAGGCGTGGCGGACCGGGTGGCCATCGACACGGTGATGAAACTGGGCATGGCCCATCCCATGGGGCCGCTGACCCTGGCCGACTTCATCGGCCTGGATATCTGTCTGGACATCATGGAAGTTCTGTACGATGGCTTCGGGGACAGTAAATATCGTCCCTGTCCTCTGTTACGGCGGATGGTTGATGCAGGTTATCTGGGCCGCAAGAGCGGCAAGGGCTTCTACGATTACGATTGACCTGACCCGGAGCCAAGGAGTGCGACGTGCAGTTTGAATTCAACGAACAGCAACGGATGATCCGTGACATGGCCCGCGATTTCGCCGCCCGCGAGATCGCGCCCTTCGCCGCGGAGTTCGACGAACAAGAGAAATTTCCCGCCGACGTGGTCAAGAAGATGGGCGAGCTCGGCTTCATGGGCATGAACGTGCCCGAGCAGTACGGGGGAGCCGGTCTGGATACCCTGTGCTACATCCTGGCGATGGAGGAGGTCAGCAAGGCCTGCGCCTCCTGCGGGGTGATCATGTCCGTGAACAACAGCCTGGTCTGCTGGCCGTTGGAGACGTACGGCACCGAGGATCAATTGGTCAGGTTCCTGACACCCCTGGCCAAGGGTGAGAAGCTGGGCGCCTACTGTCTGAGCGAGCCCGGCGCCGGCACCGACGCGGCTGCCCAGAGCACGACCGCCAAAAAGGACGGGGATCACTGGGTGATCAACGGGATGAAGAACTTCATCACCAACGGTGCCAACGCCGACATCATGATCGTGTTCGCCCAGACCGATCCCGACCTCCAATACAAGGGTATCCGGGCGTTCATCGTCGAGAAGGAGGCCGAGGGTTTCAGTGTGATCCGCAAGGAGGAGAAGATGGGCATCCGGGGCTCGGATACCGCCCAGCTGGCCTTCGACAACGTGCGGGTGCCCGACAGCCAGGTTCTCGGCGGGGAGGGCTCGGGCTTCAAGGTGGCCATGAGCACGCTGGACGGGGGCCGCATCGGTATTGCCGCCCAGGCGCTGGGCATCAGCGGAGCCGCGTACGAGGCCGCCCTGGCCTATTCCAAGGAACGCGAGCAGTTCGGTCGGCCCATCTGCAAATTCCAGGCGATCCAATGGAAGATCGCGGACATGGCCACACGCTTGGAAGCGGCCAGGCTGCTGACCTACCGGGCGGCCTGGGCCAAGGACCAAGCAGGACGGTACAGCGAGGAATCGGCCATGGCCAAACTGTTCGCCAGCGAGGCCAGTCACTACATCACCAACGAGGCGGTGCAGATCTTCGGCGGCAACGGCTACTCGAAAGAGTATCCCGTCGAACGCCACTTCCGCGACGCCAAGATCACCGAGATCTACGAGGGTACCAGCGAGGCCCAACGCATGGTGATCAGCAGTATCGAGTTGAAGAAGTAGGTTGTGCCTCTGAGGATGTGTCCGGCGTGAAATCGCTGCCGGATTTCCCGTGGATCCCAGTTGGAGGTTATACACCACTCCGCCGGACCTTTTCGGGTCCGGCGGCTTCGTCATTGGTTGGCAAATTTCGAAACTGTGATATGATGTCCGCGCCCAGAGAACGCACCCTCCGCTATCAATGTTCCCCCGCAGGAGATCATAATGTTCAGGTTTCAAGTTCCAGTCCTGCTGGCCGGCGTTTTTGCCGCCCTGCTTTTAAGCTCCCTGTTCATCTCGTCCGCGGCAGCCGCCGGTCTCAACGCCGGGGTGAAAGCCATCGCACTCGAAGAGCTTTTTCCGAACGCCGTTTTTGATCCCGACCTTCCGACCCAGGTCGGGGTGACAGGCGTGGAACCGGGACAGCGTCCCCTGCGGCCGGAGGAGGTCCTGGCCTTTTACCAAGCCCTGGCCGACGCTTCGCCCCGGGCCCGCCTCATGGAATACGGCCGCAGCCATGAAGGCCGGCCCGTGGTGATCCTGGCCGTGTCCGACGAGGCGACCATCGCCGATCTGGACGCGTTCAAGCAGCGTCACGTCACGCTTCTGGACCCCCGGCAATCAGATAAGACCTCGGCCGAGGATTTGGGCAACACCAAGGCGGTGGCCTGGATGGCCTACGGAATCCACGGCGACGAACTGAGCAGCACCGACGCCGCCGCCGCCTTGGCCTACGTGCTTGTCGCCGGGGAGGATGAGGTCTCACGAAGCCTGCGGGACAGGCTGCTGGTGCTCATCGATCCCTGCGAAAACCCGGACGGGCGGGCGCGCTACCTGGCCCAGATCCTGTCCTTCGCCCACCGCTCGGCCAATCCCGACCAGGACGATCTTTCCCACCGGGCGGTCTGGCCCTGGGGGCGCGGAAACCACTATCTGTTCGACATGAACCGGGACTGGTTCACCATGAACCAGCCCGAAAGCGCCAGGTCCCGTGAGATTGCCTCCTGGCTGCCCCAACTGCTGGTGGACAGCCATGAGATGGGGGCCAACGCCACCTATCTGTTTCCGCCGCCCCGGCATCCCTTCAATCCCCATCTGCCGCCCAACGCCCGCAAGTGGGAGCTACCCTTCTCCGACGATCAGGCCCGGGCCCTGGACGGGCGCGGCTATCCCTACTTCACCGGGGAGTGGAACGAGGAGTTCTTCCCCGGGTACGGTTCGTCCTGGGCTTCCTACCACGGCGCCATCGGGATTCTTTACGAGATGTCCCGCACAACCGGCACGCTCGTGCGCAAGCGGAGCGGAACGGTGCGGACCTTCGCCCAGGCCATCGAGCACCAGACCACCTCGTCGATGGCCAATCTGACCTCGCTCGCCCACAGTTCGGCCGAGGTTCTGTCCGATCAGATCGCCGCGCGTTCCCAGGCGGTGGAAAACGGGAGGAACGGCCAGGTCAGGGCCTGGGTTTTTCCACCGGACTCTCGTCACCCGGTACGCCTTGAACCTTTCGCGGCCCTGTTGCGGGACCAGGGTCTGGAAGTCGAGGTCCTGCGTGGTGAAACAAGCAAAGGCAACAAACTCACCGACGCCCGCACCGGCGAGGAATCAGGGGTGGACCTGCCTGAGGGCACCCTCCTGGTGCGCCTGGACCAGCCCGCGGGATTCCTGGCCCGGGTGATCCTGGATCCCCACGTCCCCATGAACGCCGTATTCTTCCAGGATGAAAGGGAATACCTGGAAAAGGGCAAGGGTAGCCGCCTCTACGAAACCACCGCCTGGTCCCTGCCCCTGTTGAGGGGTATCCCGGCCTATTGGAGCCGGGGGGTTCCGCGTGGCGACTGGCAGGCCTGGACCCCGACCGAGCCCGTGGCCGTGACGGTCCTTGCCGAACCCTACAGTTCAGTGATCATCGACGGTGATCCCGACCATGCGCCCCGGATGCTGGCGAGTCTGCTCCAGGCCGGAGTCACGGTGCGGGTCGCCCGAAAACCCTTCACCATCGCCGGGCTCGCTTTCCGGCGGGGCGCCCTGGTGGTCCGCCGGGAAGGCAACCTGGAAGACCTCACCGCCGTGCTGAACCGCCTCGCCGCCGCGCACGGGGTCGCTCTGGTGCCGGTGACGACGTCGCGGGCGGAAGACGGTCCCTATATGGGTGGCGGCGAATATCCGGTCCTGGTGGCCCCGCGGATCGGCGTCCTGACGGGCATGCCTGTCTCTCCCACCCAATACGGTGCGATCTGGCACCTCCTGGACCAGGAACTCGACCTGCGGTTCAGCAGCCTTGACGTGGGCCGTTTCGGCAGCACCGATCTTTCCCGGTACAACGTCCTGGTCTTTCCCGGCGTGTTCGGCGGTCCGGACATGTACCGTCAGGTCCTGGGCGCCGGCGGAGTCGACCGTTTGCGCCGCTGGATCGAAGCGGGCGGCACGGCCATCGGCATCGACGGCGGGGCCCGCATGCTGGCGGATCAGGAAACGGGTTTGACCAAGGCCCGCTTCCGGGGCCAGGCGTTGGCCGAATTTCCACCGCCGGTCTGGAGTATCGGCGCGGTCGAGGCCCAGACCGCGGGCCGTCCGGTGGCGACCGGGCTGCGGGTGGACCCACCCCCGTCCAAGGAGGACGGGGAGAAGAAACCCAAGCCCGTTCGCAATTCCCCCTATGACGTAGCCCCACTCCTGGGACCGGGCGCCCTGCCCTTCGCGGCAGGATTCGAGCAAGGGACCCCCCTGACGGAATCCCCGGTTTTGCTGGACGATTGGCTCAAGGAAATCCTGCCGCCGGGCAAGAAGGCTCCCGAGGAAACCGACCGGCAGGCGGCCGACCGGCGCCTGCAGCGCTTCATGCCCCAGGGCGCGATTCTCCGGGCTGATCTGGATGAGGAATTCTGGCTCAATTACGGTCTGGACGCTACGATCAGCGTCTGGTTCGGCGGCAGCGATTCCATGATCGCGGCGCCCCCGGTATCCGTGGCGGCCAGGTTCCCGGCCACCGAACGGATGCACTTGGGCGGGCTGCTCTGGCCCGAGGCCGCCGCCCGTCTCGCGCATACCGGGTACGCCACGCGCGAAGCGGTAGGCCGCGGTCAGGTGATCCTGTTCGCGGGGCATCCCGCCTTCCGGCGCTGGGTGGTCGAAAGCGAGCGCCTGCTGATCAATGCGATCCTGCTGGGACCCGGGCTGGGGACGCGGTGGTCATCGCCCTGGTAGGGAGGGCCGCCGCAGAAGCTGGGTCAACGGGTTTGGGCGCAGGGAGGACAGAGCTTATTATTGTGGGCGGAGACGACCCTGGACCAAACGCAACCCGGAGAAGTCCATGAATTTCGATCTGAACGAAAACCAGAAGATGTTCCGTGACATGGTGCGCGATTTCGCCGCCCAGGAAATCGCGCCCATCGCCCACCGGATGGATGTCGAGGCGACCATGCCCGACGACCTGATCGCCAAGATGCGCGACAACGGTTTCTTCGGTCTGTCCTTTCCCGAAAAGTACGGCGGTCTGGGTGTCGACACGCTCACCTATTCCCTGGTGGTCGAGGAGTTGGCCAAGGCCAGCGCCGGAGTGTGCGTGATGATCACCGTGCACAACAGCGTGGGCAGTTATCCGCTGGCCATGTTCGGCACCGAGGAGGTCAAGAAACAATTCCTGCCCCGCATGGCCGCCGGCGAGATCGCGGCCTTCTGCGTCACCGAACCGGGCTCGGGCAGCGACGCGGCGGGACTTGTCGCCACGGCCCGGAAGGACGGCGACCACTACGTGCTGGACGGCAGCAAATCCTTCGTGACAAACGGGAGCCGCGCGGCCTTTTTCGTCATCCTGGCCCGGACCCCGGGCACCAGTGGACACAAGGACACCCACGCCTTCATCGTCGAAAAGGGAACGCCCGGCCTCTCGATCGCCAAGAAGGAAGACAAGATGGGGCTGCGGTGCAGCGACACCGTGACCATCGACCTGGACGAAGTCAGAGTGCCGGCCAAACAGTTGCTGGGCGGCGAGGGTGAGGGATTGCGGATCGCGCTGACGGCCCTGGACGGCGGCAGGATCGGCATCGCCTTCCAGGCCCTGGGCATCGGGCAGGCCTGCTTCGAGGAAGCGATCAAGTACGCCCGGGTCCGCGAACAGTTCGGCAAACCCCTGGCTGCCCAGCCGGTGATCCAGAACATGATCGCGGACATGGGCACCGACCTGGAGGCCGCCCGCATGATGGGTTACCGGGCCTGCTGGCTGAAGGACGAGGGGCGCCCGTACACCAAGGAGGCGGCCATGGCCAAGGTGGTGGCCACCGAAGCGGGCTGGCGCGCCGCCGACATCGCCCTCCAGATTCACGGAGGCTACGGTTACTGCAAGGAATACGCGGTGGAGCGCTACTACCGGGACGTGCGGGTCACGCGCATCTATGAAGGCACCAGCGAGATCCAGCGTCTGGTCATCGCCCGAAAGCTGCTGGCGGAATTCTGATCATATCCGCAGGATCTCCCAGATCCAGGCCGACAGAAGAACGAGAACCGCCAGGATCCTGGCGGTTCTCTTTTCCCGGGAGGTCAGCACCAGATTCCGTCGCAGTCCAGGCAAGGCCGTGGCGAGCGCTCCGGCAAGAAGCCAGATCCCGAACACGACCAGGCCCCCGGCGACCAGGGGGTTGGCGGCGAAGGCATCGGCCCAGCGCCCGTGGGCCAGGGCCACCGTCGCATGAGTACCTCCGCATGTGGGACAGGGCACGCCGGTCATGTCGCGCAGGGTGCAATGGGCCAGGCGCAGGACCAGGTCGGGCTTGAATTTGACCACGGCAAAGCCGAAGACGGCCAGGATACCAAAAGGAAACACCAGCAACCGGGGTAGGGGGGATTTTTCAGGGTCAAGGCGCATGGGGGGGGGTCAACTCAGGCCCATCATCACCAGGATGGCGCTCACACTGATCAGGGATAGGCACAGGATCATGGGGGCGACCACCGCCAGGACGGCGCGCCAGGGATCGGTTTCGTGGATGCTGTACAACCCGACGATGGTGATGAACAGACTCCACAGCACACCGAGGATGCCACCACAGAAGGGCAACAGAGCCATGATGCCGGCCGCTTCGCCGTAGGCGGCCACCCGGAAGGTGGCTTCGAAGCCGAGCTTGTTGCCGCCGACGAGCATCAGCACCAGGTGGATGAGACCCGCCTTCAGAAAGACGAGGATCGCCACGGTCACGGGGCTGAACAGGAAGGCCAGGAAGGAATAAAGGGGCCCCTTGACCACTTTCTCCAGATCCTCAGCCAGGAACATCTGCAGCGAACTGCCGGCCAGGGACCACATCCAGCCGAAGAAGGCCGCGACGACGCCCAGGACCAGGGCGAAATAAAGGGGCTGGGCCAGACCGACCTGGGTGGGCATGCGGTGGAAGAAGGTGCGGGGCGTCAGCAGAACGTCCTTGACCGTCAGATACAGCCCGTTGAGGAATCCGTACCGTTCCCGCCGTTCCCACGGGGGCAGCAGCAGACCTTCGGTGCCGGCGGTGCCGAAACCCTGATCGACCCCTTCACCGAAGTTTCCGCCGTTGAATTCGTCTGGTCCGTTGCCTGCAGTCAAACCTGTATCTCCGCGGTTGAACGGCCGATTGATCAAGACCCGATCCTAATACGCACCCTGTCTCGAACCGTTGCAAAATAGGTCGGTTGAATATCTTTTCGCAGAGCAGGGTGACACACCGGGGGCGCTGGGACAAGCATCAAACGTCCCTGGTCGAATTCCCCCAGGTCACTTCGCCAGGACATCGGTCTCGCCCTCGGTGCGGGCGATCACCACGGCGCCGCAGCTGTCGCTCCATACGTTCACCGCGGTTCGGCACATGTCCAGGATAGGATCGATGGCCAGGATCAAGGCCATTCCCTCCAACGGCAGACCGACCGCTTCGAGGATGACCGAAATCATCACCAGACCCGCGGCGGGAATCCCGGCCGCGCCGATGCTGGCCAGCAACGCCGTCAGCACGATCAGCCCTTGAGACAGGAAACCCAGCTCCACCCCGTAGGCCTGGGCGATGAACATGGCGGCCACGCATTCGTACAGGGCGGTGCCGTCCATGTTGATGGTCGCTCCCAGCGGCAGGACAAAACTCGTGACCTGGTTGCTGACCCCGGCGCCGTTCTCGATGCGGTCCATGGTCAGCGGGAGCGTCGCCGAGGAACTGCGGGTGCTGAAGGCGGTCAACAGCGCCGGCGCCATGACCCGGGCATGACGGCGCAGTGGCAGGTGGCCGATCGTTTTGACCAGTACCGGCAGGATGATCGTGGCGTGGATGACGAGGGCGCCCAGTACGGTCAGACCGTAGCGGGCCAGCGGGGCAAAAGCGGCAAAGCCGCTGGTGGCGGTGATCTTGGCCATCAGACCGAAGATGCCGATCGGGGCCGTGGCGATCACCCAGCCGGTGATCTTCATCATGGCCGCAAAAAGAGTTTCCCAGAAGCCCAGCTGGACCCGCCTGTGTTTCTCGGGCAGGTTCGTGACGGCGAGGCCGAACAAGACACAGAAGAAGATGAGAGGCAGCATCTGGCCTTCGGCCGCGGCGGCAACCGGATTGTCCGGCACCATGCGCTGGATGATGTTGACCAGGTCGCCGGCCCCGCGTCCGGCGAGCTGGGCGGCCAGCTCCGGTGGCGCTTCATTCAGACCCATGCGTTCGCCCACGGGAACGCCGCCGATGATCCCGGGATGGATGATGTTCACCAGCACCAGACCGGTCAGGATCGCCAACAGGCTGGTGGTGATGTACCAGCCGAAGGTCTTTCCGAACAGACGGCCCAGGCCGCGGTGGGCGCCCACGCCCGCCACACCCGAAATGATGGATCCGGCGAGCAGCGGCACGATCACCATCTTCAGGGCCCGCAGGAACAACGTGCCCAGGAAGTCGAAGACCGAGTAGGGTTCCAGCCCACCCGGCAGAACGGTGCCCCGGGGCCAGATCAGGCCGGCGCTCACGCCCAGGACAAGGGCCAGGAGGATCTGCCAGTGCAACGAGTTTTTGCGGGTCATGCGGGAGTCCTCGATTGGTTCAGTGCCGATCCCGGGCAGTGTAGAACACCTGGCGCGAGGCCTCAAGTCATTGGTTGCCCGGCGGGAAGCCCTGCCGGACCCAGATAATTGGATGGCCAATCGCTACCGCGGTGCTAGAATATTGCAGATTGCTGTTTCATTCAATCCTGGAGGATTCCATTCATGCGTTGGACGATCACCCGGACAGGCGTGGCCGAAACGGCGGGCGACCTGCTGGTTTACCCTGTTTTCCAGAAAGACGACAAAGCGGATCTCAAACCCCTGCAGGCCGATACCCGAGGCCTGAAGGGGGGAGGTCCCGGTCTGGCTTCTCTCATTCGCAAGGGAGGCTTTATCGGTAAGACCAAGTCCCTGCTGCCGGTACCCTGCTCCGGCGTCAAGGCCGGCTGGATCCTGATTATCGGTCTGGGCAAGGCCGAGGAAGTCGGCCTGGAAACCCTGCGCAAGGTAGCCGGTCTGGCGGCCAAACGGGCCAGGACCATGAAGGCGGGCCGCGTATTGGTGCAATTGCCCCCGACCGGAGCGGTCGGCTTCGACGACCGGGCGTTTGCCCGCTGTTGGGTCGAGGGTGTGGAGCTGGCTCTGGCGCCCATCGGCGAGCTGAAAACCGAAAACAAGAAAGAGCCGGTTCTGCCCCGCGAATGGAAAGTGCTCGCCGGGACGTCGCGGGCCAAGGCGCTGCGCAAGGGCGTTGCCGAGGCCCGGGCCTTCGCCGCCGGCTGCCTGTTTGCCCGACACCTGGTCAACCTGCCGCCCAACATCCTGACGCCGAAGGAAATGGCCGTGCGGGCCCGGCGCCTGGCGCGGGCCGAGGGGCTGACCTGCCGGGTCCTGAACGTCGCCCAGATGAAAAAGCTCAACATGGGTGGCATCCTGGGGGTGGGACAGGGCAGTCGCCAGGAACCCCGGTTGATCGACCTGGAGTACCGGGCGCAGGGCGCCGCCGGCCGGAAGGCTCCGTCGATCACCCTGGTGGGCAAAGGAATCACCTTCGATTCGGGCGGCATTTCGCTGAAGCCCGGTGCGGGTATGGATCTCATGAAATCCGACATGGGGGGGGCGGCCGCGGTCATGGGCGCCGCGCTCATCGTCGCCCGTCTGAAGGTGCCGGTCAATCTCCGTGTGATCGTTCCGACCGCCGAGAACATGCCTGACGGGCTGGCGGTCAAGCCCTCCGACGTGATCACCATGGCCAGCGGGAAAACGGTCGAGGTCCTTAACACCGACGCCGAGGGCCGGTTGATCCTGGCCGACGCCCTGTGGTACGCGGGCCGTGGCAAACCCGATTACATCATTGACGCCGCCACCCTGACCGGCGCCTGCGTGGTTGCTCTGGGCATCCATTTCGCGGGCCTCATGTCCAACAGCGGCGCCTTGATCGACGCCCTCAAACAAGCCGGCGGAGAAACGTTCGAGCGGGTCTGGCATCTGCCCCTGGTGGACGAGCACATGGAAGAGGTCGAAGGGACCTGGAGCGACCTGAAGAATCTAGGCAAGGGGCGCGAAGGCGGCGCCCTGACCGCGGCCGCCTTCCTGGCTCATTTCGTCGACGATGAAACGGCCTGGGCGCACCTGGACATCGCGGGGCCGTCCTGGTCAAGCAGCGCCCGGGCCACCGGGCCCAAGGGTGGCACCGGTTTCGGGGCGCGGCTGATGGCCCGGGCCGTGCAGATCCTTGTCTCCTGACAAGGTCCAGGTCCTGGTCCCCGCCGGGGAAAGACTGGGGGACGTCACACGGCGTCGCCTGCTGGTGACGATCACCGGCATGGCGACGCCCGTCGTTTTCGGTCAACTGTCAC